>OMPX01000109.1 GCA_900313115.1 uncultured bacterium | reverse complement strand
TTTTGTTTTTCTTTTAAGTGAAGAGCATAATCTGACAGTTTCTTTCTAACAGCACCATGCTGACCTGAGGCATTTTGTCTGATAGAACTTACAAGCATTCTGTTTGACAAGTCAGAGACTCTTCTGTTTCGATATAATTTATTTGTAGGTCCTGTATACTTAGCCAATTTTTTGACTCCTTTTTGTTATTTTGTACTACTTACTTTTCAAAACGGGGAAGAGTAACTATACTCTACGTTTTTTAGGAGGACGACATCCATTGTGCGGAATAGGTGTAACGTCCTTAATCAAGGTAATTTCCAAACCTGCAGCCTGAATTGCTCTGATAGCAGTTTCACGACCTGAACCAGGTCCTTTTATGTAGACTTCTACCTTTTTCATACCTTGATCCATTGATTTTTTAGCAACTAATTCTGCTGCTGATTGTGCTGCAAACGGTGTACCCTTTCTGGCACCTTTAAAACCTGTTGCACCTGCAGTTGCCCAAGCAATAGCATTACCTTGAGTATCTGTTGAGGTAACAATAGTGTTATTAAAAGTAGATTGGATATGTACTACACCTTGCAATACATTCTTCTTTTCTTTTTTCTTTGCTGTTTTTGGTCTTGCCATTTTTCTTTTCCTTATGTTTTGTTTAAATTTTCTATTCAAATAATTGAAAATTGAAAATTGAAAATTGAAAATTATTTTTTAGCCTATCGGCTAAGGATATTGGACATTGTTGGAATTACCTTACAAGGTGTTCAATAGTCGGCTTTGCCGACATAGAAATTTTCCATTTTCCATTTTCCATTTTCCATTAAAGAAAAAGTTTTACTTTTTCTTAGAAACCGGTCCTGTTTTCTTACCGCGTCTTGTTCTTGCGTTAGTCTTAGTTCTTTGACCTCTGCAAGGTAAGTTTCTTTTGTGTCTCATACCTCTGTATGAGTTGATTTCCTGAAGACGTTTGATGTGTAAAGAAACTTCTCTTCTCAAGTCACCTTCGATGTGGTAATTTGAAAGTTCGTTTCTTAAAAGTTTAATATCTTCATCAGTCAAATCATCTGTTCTAAGATCAGGTGAAATGCCTGTTGCTTCTAAAATTTTCTTACTACGAGTAGGTCCGATACCATAAATATATGTTAGAGCTACTTCCATTCTTTTGTTACGAGGTAAATCTACCCCTACTAATCTTGCCATTTATTTTTCTCCTTTTGTCTTTTGGCATACGGTGGTTATTTGTTATCAGGGATCGCCCCTAATTCATTTACCCCCGCACCGGTTGTTAGATTTTTTTGTGTAAGAGGGATAAATACTTCCTCTCCACCTGCCGTTTTGACTGTCCCGCAGGTTCGGACTCATTTAAATGGAAAATGTAAAATGGATAATGGAAAATTTCTTTATAGCCTGCCGGCTATGAATATTATATATTTTAATATTCGTGAGTGTAACGAACAAAATTATTTTCCATTTTCAATTTTCAATTTTCAATTTATATTAGCCTTGTCTTTGTTTGTGTTTAGGGTTTTCACAGATTACTGCTACTCTGCCTTTTCTTCTGATAACCTTGCACTTATCGCACATTGGTTTTACTGATGATCTTGTTTTCATTGTTTTATTCCTTATTTTGTCTGTTTACTACTTTAATCTGAAGGTAATTCTACCTTTTGACAAATCGTAAGGTGTCATTTCAACCTTTACTCTGTCACCGGGCAAAATTCTGATAAAATTCTTTCTGATTTTACCTGAGATATGTGCCAGAATCTCGTGTCCGTTTTCTAACTCAACTCTGAACATAGCATTCGGCATTGATTCTAATATTTTACCTTCTATTTCTATTACGTCTTTTGCCATATATTTTTTATTTTTCCTTTAAAATTTCGACTAAATTCAGACACAAAATTTGCGCCTTTTAATATCATATTTGCTAAATTTCCTAATGCAAGCATGTTCATGGGCTTTTTAGGGGATTTTTACAAAAATATTTTTGTTTGTTTTTTGAAAATAAGCACACAAACAAGATTTACCATATCATGCAAACAATATGTATATTCTTGCTTTCAGGACACTCTCTTAATATTTCTTAATTATTTTAATTTTTGAATTGTTAAAAAAACAAATTGTATGTATATAGAATTAAATTTAAAAAATTGAAAATGTACTTTGCTTTTTGTATCATTTATTTTATGAGCGGTGCATATCAAAAAACACTAAAATCATTGGAATATAATAAAGTTTTGGAAGAAATGGCAAACTATACAAGATGCTACTATTCTAAAACTCTTTGTCTTGATTTACAACCATTGAAAGAAGTTTCTGAAATCCAAACTATGCTTAATTATACAAAAGAAGCAGTTGGTGTTTTGGATAATGCTTTGGATATTCCGCTTGATTTTATTATCAATGTGGAAGAAATTGATTTACGTCCTGAATTTTTTTCAGAAGATGAACTTATTGATTTTGGAAAAACTCTAAGAAGTTTCAGACTTGTAAAAGGTTTTTTGAGAGATAATACCGATCAGGCTTCGATGCTTTATAATCAGGGATTAAAAATTTATACAAATAAAGAGCTTGAGGACAGAATATCTGACACCTTTGACGATAATTACAATGTAAGACACGATGCAACCCAAACTTTGAGCGGACTATATTCTTCACTCAGAGAAACAGAAACATCTTTAAAAGAAACAACAACGAGATTATTAAACTCGCCTGATTTTAATAAACATTTGCAAGAGCAAATTTATACCCTGCGTGATGACAGAGTTGTTTTTCAGGTAAAGGCTTCTGCCAAAACAAAGATTCAGGGTATTGTCCACGATGCCTCTGCAACAAACAAAACACTCTATATAGAGCCAACACAGATTATTCCTTTAAACAATAAAATCAGAGAAGTTAAAGCAAAAATACACGGAGAAATTATCTCTATTTTAACTTCACTTAGTAAAGAAATAAAATTGAACATTGAAGATATTAAATCAAGTATCAAACTTGTAGGAGAAATTGATTTTCATTTTACAAAAGCAAGATATGCCGTTAAAACAAAATCAATCGAACCAATACTTGAAGAAAAAAAGATAGTAAAAATAGATAATATGCGTCATCCTTTACTTATCGGTAGGGTTGAAAAACTTGTGGAGAATGATTTTGTAATAGGAAAAGACTATGGTTCTGTTTTGATAACAGGTTCAAATACAGGTGGTAAAACAGTTGCTTTAAAAACAATCGGTTTATTCCTGTTAATGACTAAATCAGGTATGTTTTTACCATGCGCAGAGGCTCATATTTACCCCTTCAAAAATGTTTTTGCGGATATTGGTGATGATCAAAATATCCTGCAAAATTTATCAACTTTTTCATCACACATGACAAATATTATAAATATATTAAACCAATCAAATTCGGATACGTTTGTATTGTTAGATGAACTTTGTGCAGGTACTGACCCTGTTGAGGGTGCAGTTTTAGCGGAAGTGATATTGAAAAGACTTAAAAAACTTTCTGCACTTTCAGTAATTACCACTCATTACGGGCAGTTAAAATCGTTAGAATATACAGATTCATATTTTAAAAATGCCTGCGTAGAATTTGATACAGAAACTTTATCGCCTACTTATAATCTTATTATCGGTATTCCCGGGATGAGTAATGCTATATCTGTTTCTGCAAATTTAGGACTTGATAAAAAATTAGTAGAACAAGCACAAGACCTTTTGTATAATCAGAAAGACACTTCTCTTGAAGTGGTTGAAAAATTACAGGATACTCACCAACAACTGACAAAAAATCTTGAATCAGCAGAACAATCAAATGCACAAGCTGAAAATATTAAAAAGAAATATGAAAAAGAAATGTCCGAGTTTAAAAAGACTAAAAATAAAACACTTAAACATATAAAGAACAGATTTGACGGAGAGTTAGATGAAGTTAAACGAGAAATAAAAGATATTCTTACCGAACTCAGAAAAGAAAAATCAGAAAAAATAGCACGACGTTCTTATTTAAGACTTGCAAATCTTGAACATAAATTTAAAGGTGGCTTAGATGAGTTTGAAGAAGCAGAAAAATATGATGAAATTGATTGGGCAGGGGTAAATATAAATGATGTTTTAATTGTAAAAGGGATAAATCAGGAAGTTACATTATTGTCTTTACCTGACAAAAACAACAATGTATTTGTTCTAATGGGGAACATAAAAACCAAGATTAAAAAGAATAAACTTGCCGTTTATAATAAAGCCTTGATAAAACCAACCATTAAAAAACCTGTGAAACCGTCAACAAACTTTGAACTTAAACGATATACAATGTCGTCAAAATTAGATTTGAGAGGGTTTACGGTAGAGGATGCACTTGATGAATTAGAGGCTTATTTAGATAAGGCAAGTTTGGTAAATCTCACTCCTGTTCAAATTATTCACGGACACGGAACAGGGGCTTTAAAGTCAGCAGTACGTGACTTTTTATCAACATCACCTTATGTAGCTAAATACAGAGCCGGAGAAAATGCCGAAGGCGGAGACGGGGTAAGTATTGTTGATATTAATTAATTTATAAAAATAAATCGTGATATAATTAAAATCGGAAAAGGGAGTATATTATGAAAAAATTTTTGTTATCATTAATGGTTTTATCAGTATTAGCTATGAATGTTCCTTGTTTTGCAGGTACTCACGGAAGAAACGGAAAGGTATCAGGACGTTCAATCGGAGCAGGCGCATTATCACTAATAATATGGCCCGGAATTGGTCAGGCAATTAATGATCAAAGCTATGAAAAAAACATGACTCACGCTCTGCTTGGATTAACAGGTATTTTTAGAATTTGGTCTTGTTATGATGCAGTTGTAGACAGACAAGGCGGAGTTTGGAAAAACAGAATTTAATTTTTAAATAATTTTTCCTATGATAACCAGCAATAATCTGAGTCAGGGTTCATCACAGAAGAATCTTCAAATTCATTTTGCGCTAAAGAATGTTCACTATTGTATTTGGACATTTGAACAAATCCTTGTAGTGTTTGACTTGCGCCTGAACTGCTAATCCTTCGCATTGCATCTTGAACTGAACTATATTCTATTTTTTCTACTTTATCGTTATTATTACCCTGAATAGTCACAAAAGAACCGTCTTCACGAACTTCTGTCACTATACCGATATGTCCTTTCATATTATCAGAGTCACTTCTCCATAAAATTGCATCTCCAACCTGTGGTTTATATCCGCTTTTCGCATCAGCAAAACATCCAACCTCTTTTGCGCGTTTGAGAATTTTTTGCGTACTTTTTACATCTTTATCACTCATTCCAAGCACATTTTGTCCTGCTATGTGATTAGGATTATAAATATAATTGAAGAAAGTTGCACACCAAGCAAAATCATTATCTTCGCCATAGCGATACCTGACTATATCAGGACCTCGGTTTTCACCATTAGTTTCATATATTTTATTTGGATTCCATTCTTTTTCAGCCAATTTTACAGCTCTGTTACAACGTGGATTAGATGATTGTGTTTGCCGCCTTACAAATTTTGGTAATTTTTCAGATGGTTTATTTGTTGTCTGTTGATTTTCATAATCAAATAGAGGACGATAAACTCTTGTTTTATCAGCCTTACATTCATACTGCGGAATGACAATATTTGTTCTTTCTTGCTTTGATGTAATAGTTTTTGGCATAACGCTCTCTTAAAATAGTATCATTATTTATAAAAAAATTATTTTTACCTAAAAATTGCGTTTTATTTTATTTTTGTAACTATTTATTAAGTTAAAAATCAATAGCGCCTTCAAAATATCCAAAATTTTCCTTTAAATATTTATAAGCTTTTTCATTAGCATAAATTTCTAATGGATTATTTATATTTTCTTGATAGTTATCTTCAGGTTTTTGATAGCCAACGCTTGAGTCATACCAAATTTTTGCCTGTTTTCCTTCTTCTGAATTTTGAGAATATATTTTTTCAAAATTCATATTATTATGTGAGATATCATATTCTTTTTTTCTATCAAGAAGGAATAGTTGCAATTCAATAAGATTCATTCCCTGAGGTTTTTTATTATTAAATCTTGATTTTATCATATCCCACTCATTCAAACCTTCTGTATGTCTGATTATTTGATTTTGATACGCATGGGATAATTCATGAGCTAACAAAAATACCATAAGTTTCTTTTTATCGTCATCCGTCAATGGCTCAGGCGCAGCTTTCAGACCTAATGATTCAATGTATTTTTGTTCTTTTTTAATATCTTCCTCTTTTGTCCTGAATAATAATCCTCTTGAATCACCAACAGTATAAAATTTTTGTCCGTCTTTTTCTATTAAAAATTTTCTTGCTTCCGGTTTCAGAAAATCAAGCACAATTTTAACGCTGTTATTATGAGCACTATAATAACCTCTGTCTCCTTTATCAAAATCGTTGATTAATTCTAATGTTGGCGGAACTTCTAATCCGTAATGGTTGGCAATATTATTATAAATTTTATTTAATTCTCCATTTGGGAATAATCTCTCAATTTCTTTATTTTCAATAGTTTTAGAGCCTGTAGTTTTTTGAAATACGTCAGAATTTACTCCCCAATTTCTAAGAGTTTTTGAATAAGGAGTAAAGCTTAATTGTCGGGCATTATTTATATTCAGCCCAAAATTAGGTGACATATTACTAACCATATATTATATAAGTATTTATTATCCGATTAATTGCATAAAAACTTTATATAATTGGTACAAAATAATATTATTCCATCAGTGTTGTAATCAAAATCGGTTCATCTTCCGTTGCTAAAACAGTGTGTTCAAAGTGAGCAGATGGTTGATGGTCTTTAGTTACGACACCCCATTCATCAGGTTCCGTATAAACATCGTCCCCACCTAAATTCAACATTGGTTCAATAGCAATAACATAATTAGATTTGATTTTTGTTTTGTCACCAACTCTGTAATTAAACAAAAACGGGTCTTCGTGCATAACGTGTCCGACACCGTGTCCGCCATAGTGTCTTACAATACCCATACCATATTTTTTTGCAACATCTTCGATTGCGCCTGAAATATCATCAAGAACATTACCTGCTCTCATTTGTGCAATACCTGCAAATAAAGCTTCTTCAGTTGCTTTCATCAGTTTTTGTTTTTCTTCTGAAATTTTACCAACGGCGTAAGACCATGCGCTGTCACCAACCATACCGCCATAAGTAGCACCAACATCAATTGCGATTATATCGCCTTCTTTTAAGATTTCATTTTCACTTGGGATTCCGTGTACAACTTTATCGTTTATTGATGTACAGATACTTGCAGGGAAACCGTTATAACCTAAAAAGGTAGGAATTGCTTTGTTTTCTTTTATAACCTGCATTGCAATACTATCTAATTCTTTAGTGCTTATTCCCGGTTCCACAACTTCTCTCATTTTTTTATGTACAAGTGCAACAATGTGACCTGCGTGACGTTGTTTTTTTATTTCATCTCTCGATTTTCTGTTTATCATTATTCTACTACCTTCAATAATCTTTCCCACACTTCATCAATTGTACCGTCTGCATTGATTGAGGATAAAACTTTTTTATTTTTATAATATTCAATCAATGGTGCGGTTTCGTGATTATATGTCTCAAATCTTGCGTATGCTGTTTCTTCGTTGTCGTCTTTTCTCTGAACTAAATCAGCACCACACTTATCACATTTTCCTTCAATTTTTGGAGGTTTTGATTTTAAATTAAAAATTTCACCGCATTTTGAACATGAACGACGGTTTACAATTCTCTCAACAAGAATATGTGTGTCAATATCAAAATATGTTGCCCTGAAATCAACTTCTTCATCTCCATTGATTTCTTTTTTTATTCCTTCAAGCATTTCAGCTTGTTCAAGACTTCTTGGATATCCGTCAAGAATAAAACCGTTTTTACAATCGTCTTGTTTTAATCTTGCTTTAATAATATCTCCGACTAACTGAACAGGTACAAGCTGCCCTTTGTCTATAAATTTTTGAGCAATTTTACCGTTTTCCGAGCCTGATGCTATTTCTGCTCTGAGTAATCTTCCCGTATCTATATGAGGAAAACCAAAATATTTTGCCAATTTTTCAGTCTGTGTGCCTTTTCCGCAAGCCGGAGGACCTAAGAATATTAATTCTTTTTTCATAAAAAACCTTTCAATATATCTCTCTATAAAATAATTATAGAACTAAAAGAAATAAGGGTAAAGAAAAAAAATTAATTTTTATTAACACTCTAGCAAATTATTTTTCTTCAAACATTATTACAAGTACAAAGTATCTGTAACCAATGGAGAAAATAATGAATATTAACAATGATTTATCATGCAAATCTCAATTTAAAGGTGTAAATATTTCAAAAAATACACGAAAAATCATGGAAGCAAGAGGCGAATTAGACGCATTTAATAAATTTTTACCTGAACTGCAAAGAAAAGGGGAAAAAGCTGATATTACAGTTTATGCTGTTAACAGACAATTTAATTGTCTACCGGAAACAACTTATGGTATAAGTATTCGACCACTCAACAAATTGAAAGATAATGCTGTTACAAAATTTCTTGGTTTATCTAAAAATAAACAAGGGGATGCAATATATTCTATAAATAGTAATATGGCAACAGAAAAAACTTTTAGAAATTTATATAACTCAGCATATTATAACAGAAATTATAAACCCCAAATAAATTATCAAGGATAAATAATAAAATGAATAACAAAAGAGGTTGTCCATGTTTTTGGACAACCTCTTTTGATTGTTTATAACTATAAATTAGTTTTCATTTGTTTTGTTATCAATTTTACGCATTGTAGGGAAAGCAATAACATCACGGATAGTAGGAGAATTAGTTAATAACATAACTAATCTGTCAATACCCATACCCATGCCGCCTGTTGGTGCAAGACCATATTCAAGAGCGTTGATATAGTCTTCATCAATAGACATAGCTTCTTCATCACCATTTGCTTTAGCCAATGCTTGAGCCTCAAATCTGTATCTTTGGTCAATAGGATCAGATAATTCTGAAAATGCATTTGCAATTTCCCAACCGTTAACACGAGTTTCAAATCTTTCTGTCAATCTGTCATTATCTCTATGAGCCTTTGCCAAAGGTGATATTTCACGAGGATAATCAATAATATGACATGGCTGAATTAAAGTTGGTTCAACTTTTTCTTCAAAAATAGCATCAATTACCTGACCCCAGTTCATATCATCATCAACCGCAACATGCAATTCTTTTGCTTTTTGAACAGCCTCTTCTGCTGTAAAGATTTCCATAAAATCTATACCTGTTGCGTCTTTAACAGCACCCAACATAGTTTTTCTGTCCCAAGGCGGTGTTAAATCAATTTCATTTTCACCATATTGAATTTTTGTTGTTCCAAGAACTTCCTGAGCTACCCACGCTACCATGTTTTCTGTAAGTTCCATCATATCATTATAATCAACATAAGATTGATACAACTCAATCATAGTAAACTCAGGGTTGTGGCGAGTATCTATACCTTCATTTCTGAAACATCTTGA
>OMPX01000122.1 GCA_900313115.1 uncultured bacterium | reverse complement strand
AATATTTTCTAAATATTTTATAAAAAGCAAGCTAAAGATTATTTATAAGTGCTTACTATATCGTCTGTCAAATCTTCTGCTTCTAATACATCCATAAGTTTAGACAAATGATTCATCAATTTTTTGAATTGAGGAATAGTTAAACTTTGAGCTCCATCTGACCACGCTTTGTCAGGGTTGTTGTGGACTTCCATCATAACACCGTCTGCACCTGAAACGATTGCGGCTTTTGCCATAGGCTCAATCAAATATCTTCTTCCTGTTGCGTGGCTTGGGTCAACTATAATAGGAAGGTGTGAATATTTTTTAATTACTCCAACTGATGCCAAATCTAAAACATTACGTGTGTAACTTGAGTCAAACCCTTTTATACCACGCTCGCATAGTATTACGTTAGGATTTCCGTTATACATAATATGTTCTGCTGCAAGTAAAAATTCTTTTATACCGGCAGCGGGTCCTCTTTTTAAAATAACAGGTTTTTCTGTTTTGCCGATAGCTTTCAGCATTTTAAAGTTTTGCATGTTTCTTGCGCCGACCTGAATCACATCAGCATAGTCGCACACAAGCGGTAAATCTAAAGTATCCATAACTTCCGTAACTATCAAAAGTCCGGTTTCTTCTCTTGCTTGAGCAAGATATTTTAGTCCCTTTTCTTCTAATCCTTGAAAGTCATAAGGAGAGGTTCTCGGTTTGAAAGCACCGCCACGCAAAAACTGTGCGCCCATTTCTTTTGCCGCATGTGCAACTTCTAATAATCCGTCTATATTTTCTTCGACACTGCAAGGGCCTGCAATTACAACAGGTCTTTTTCTTCCTCCGATTTTTACACCGTTTGGAAATTCTACAACGGTATCTTCTTTTTGTGATTCTCTGCTTGCAAGTTTAAAGGGTTCTTGAATAGATTTTATTTCTCTTACTCCATCAAACGACATAAGAGAATGAGGCTGTACTAATCTTTTATCGCCAATAGCAGCAATAACTGTTAAAACTTCACCATAGTTGATGTTGATTTTAAAATCGAGGGACTCTAAATGTTCAACAACTTTGTTAATCTGTTCTTTGGTTGCCCCCGGCTCCATAATAATAATCATATTCAATCTCCTTTTTTACTATTCTAAGATAAACATGACAAATTGAAAATTATCATTCAGACAACATGTTTTAGAAAACTCTGCATATTAATTATAAGATTGTTGCCTCTTTACTTATACATGCAGAAATTGCATCAATAATTCTTTTAACTTTTACTATTTGTATATTTTCAAACTTTTCATCAACAGAATTATTAGCAGGGATAATAATTTTTTTAAATCCTAATTTTTCAACCTCTTTAATACGTTTTTCGATATTATTAACAGCTCTAATTTCGCCTGAGAGTCCTATTTCACCTACTATTGCAGTATGAGAATCAATCATCACGTCTCTTGCACAGGTTGCAACAGCAAGCGCAATACCTAAATCAGCCGCAGGTTCTTGGACATCTATACCACCTATTACGTTTACATATACATCTTGTTTAGACAAATTCAAACCCACTCTTTTTTCAAGTACGGCAAGAATTTGCAATACACGACTAAAATCAACTCCATTTGTTACTCTTCTTGGACTTGGATAAGGTGTTGTCCCGACTAATGCCTGAATTTCTACAAGCATAGGTCGTGTCCCTTCATTGGTCACAATAATTACACTGCCTGTTGATTGAGATTGGTTATATTCCTTCAAACAAATTTCTGATGGGTTTATTACTTCTGCTAAACCGTTTGCGCCCATTTCAAAAATCCCGACTTCTGAGGTGTTTCCAAATCTGTTTTTAACAGCTCTAAGTGTTCTGTATGATTTGTATTTATCACCTTCAAACTGAATAACTGTATCCACCATATGTTCTAAAACCTTTGGACCTGCAATATTACCCTCTTTTGTGACGTGTCCTATTACTATTATTGTAATATTTTCACTCTTTGCGATATGCATAAGTTCATTACAACATTCTCTGATTTGTGAAACACTTCCTGCAGAGCTTTGTATATTATCGGAATAAATAGCCTGAATACTATCTACAATAACCATGTCAGGTTTCTGTTCTATGATGTGTTTTTTTATTAGTTCAAAATTTGTTTGGGGGTATATATATAAGTTGTCCGTGTTAACATTTAGCCTGTCAGAGCGAAGCTTTACCTGACTTGCTGATTCTTCTGCAGAGATGTATAAAATCTTTTTACCCGATTTTGAGAGTTCTCCTCCTGTCTGTAAAAGCAGAGTTGATTTTCCTATTCCGGGATCGCCTGCAAGAAGAACTAATGAACCTTGAACAAGCCCTCCTCCAAGCACTCTGTCAAATTCGGATATATTAGTAGAAACTCTGATTTCTTTTCCTATCTGAACATCTTTTATCAGTACAGGTGGAGGTGTATTATCAATTCGTAAATTATTTGACGAAATATCTTTTGTTACGGTTTCTTCAACAAAAGTATCCCATTGTCCGCACTCAGGGCATTTACCCATATAACGTGCTGTTTCGTATCCGCATTGTTGACATACATATTTTGTTTTTACTTTTGCCATAAATCTATTATATGTTCAAAATATCAATCAGTAAACCACATATCATATTAATTATTTATTATAATTATGTAAAAATCCTTTGTTTATGATATAATTAACTAGTTAATGCAATTATGATTGAGGGGAGTATAATGGCTGAAACGGTTAGCGTAAAAGAAAAAGAATTTATGAACTTAAAGTTTGAGAATTTTATTGATACATTAGAAAATGAAGATTTATTTGATAAAACAGAAAGATTAGACGAAGTATTATCAAGCGGAATACTTACAGGTAATGAAGCCCTTGGTATGGTAACAATGAATAAGGTGCAGCCTGATTCAAAGATAAAAGAAAAAGACGGTACTGTTCATGATGTAATTATGTTAGGTTCTAACTCATATTTGAACTTGTCAACTCATCCGCAAGTTATGGAAGGTGCAAGACAAGCTTTAGAAAAATTTGGCTATGGTATGGGTGCAGTTTCAAACTATGCAGGTATCACTGAAATTCACAAGGAATTAGAAGCAAGAATTGCAAAATTCCACGGAACAGAAGATGCAATTGTATTCCCTAGCGGTTATGGTGCAAATATTGGTATCGTTTCAGCTTTATGTGGTAAAAACGATGTTATTATAAATGATTCTGCGAACCACGCATCAATTTTTGACGGTTGCTTGTTATCAGGTGCGGATATTAAAATCTTTCCTCACCGTGATATGAAATATTTAGAAAGAATTTTATCAAGACTTCCTGAAGAAAAGACCGGTCGTTTAATTATCACTGACGGTGTTTTCTCAATGGATGGCGATATGGCTTATCTTGATAAGATTGTTGAACTTGCAGAAAAATATCACTGCAGAGTTATGGTTGATGATGCTCACGGTGTTGGTGTTGTAGGGCCAACAGGACGTGGTACTGCAGAACACTATGGTGTAATGGATAAAATTGATTTACACGTTAGTATGTTGTCAAAAGGTCAAGGTGGTCTTGGCGGATATTGTGCAGCATCAAGAAAAATTATTCAATACTTGAGACTTTATGCAAGAAGTTATTTCTTCTCAACTGCTTTACCTGCTTCTGTTGCAGGCGGTTTAAATGAAGTTTATAAACTTTTGGAAACTGATACTGCAGGACGTGAAGAACTTTGGGAAAAAACTAATTATCTTAAACAAAAACTTACTGATAAAGGTTTTGATATTGGTCATTCTCAATCAGCAGTTGTTCCTGTAATGATTTATAGTGAACCTATCTTGTTTGAAATGTATGATAAACTTAGAAAAAGAGGTGTTTACGTAAATATCGTTACTTATCCTGCTGTAAGAAGAAAAGAATGTCGTTTGAGATTATGTGCAATGAAAGATTTAACATTTGAACAAATCGACAAGGCAGTAGAAATTATTTCTGAATTAGGCAAAGAATACGGAATCATTAAGTAATGAAATCCGTACTTGTCACAGGTGCAGGTGGTTTTATCGGGCTGAATGTTGTTAAAGAATATCTCAGCTCCGGTTGGTTTGTGTATGCGCTTGTTCATAAGAATATACCTCAGGAGTTAACGGAACTTGATAATGTAAAAATTATTCAGGGTGATGTTACATCTGAAGAATTTATGCTTAATTTGGGGCTTAAAGTTGATATAGTAGCTCACGTTGCAGGGCTTGCAAAAGATATCGGTGCTTATGAAACTTACAGAAAGATAAATTTTGAACCGATAAAATATTTATCAAAAATACCAAAAACAAAATTTGTTTATGTTTCAACAAGCGATGTCTACGGGATAAAAGATTTTAACAATGCTGATGAGAATACACCGTTATGTGAGTTCCCAAATAATCCGTATCCTCATTTCAAAATCATGTCAGAAAATTGGCTTAGAGAAAATTGTGAAAAATATGTAATCATCAGACCTGCTGCAGTTTGGGGTGAGGGAGATAAAACTCTTGAAAACAGAGTTGTTGAATTTTTAAGAACTTCACCGTTCATTGTTCATTTTGGCAAATGGAAAGGGCAGAACAGGTGGCCTTTGGCTAATGTTAAAAATGTTGCTAAAACTATTGTCGGTGTTAGTGAGTTTGATGATTTTGATAATCAGGCGATTACCATAATTGATTCTGAAAAAACTACAATAGACGGTTATTACAGACAAGTGGCACAAAAATATTTTCCGGATAAAAAGTTTAAAACAATTACTTTACCGTTTTGGGTTGGGAAAATGCTCGGGTTTATCTCAACCACTGTTTCAAATTTATTAAAATTAAGAGATCCGTTATTTGATCCTACTTTTTATGCAGTTCATCACGTCAGTTCAAATCTTGATTTTTCATCTAAAAAGATGGAAAGAGTTATTGAAAAACATACGAATAGAGAATTAGTATAAATCATATAATTTGACTATATAAATATCGGATAAAATCTGATAAAATATAGTTTGGATGTTAGTGCAAAAAAGAGTAGTTAATATGAAAAATAAAATTTTATTTGTCGGAAAAATTTCAAAAAATTTAAAAAACATAGAAAATGATTATAATGTTATAACTGTCAAAGATGCTCTAAGCGGTTATAAAGCTGTTTATAAAGAAGCACCTGATTTAATTATTTATAATACAGAAGCAAGATTTTTTGAAGGATATCATCTTTCAAAATTATTGAATACTAAAGAAGATACTTCAAAAATTCCGTTTGTTATTATTGGCTCAGACATTCCTGAAAACATTGATTTTAATGCAGATGCACAGTTTTCGGAAGATCTTGAATATGATGATATTAAAGGAATGATAGAAAATATTATTTCAGAAAACGAACTACCTAAAAATATTAAAGAAAAAATTCTGAAGTCTAAACCAAGCGCAAAAGAGATTACTGAAAGAACTCAAAATATTTTAGACGAACTTTTAATGACAACATCTATTGTTGAAGATTTTAAAGGGATAGTAGATAGTATAAATTTTGAAGAAGTTTTATCAGGGAATATTTTCAATATCATAAAAAAATATTTGCCTTATGATATTTGCGGTTTGTATTTTAATGAATCTGACGATTCGACAATGAATAATTTAAATTTATCTGCAAATAGTGAAAATATTTCAATTGATTTAGTGAATGAAGTAAAAGATAAATTCTTCGATGAAATGGAAAAATATAAAAGAATTTGTGAGCTTCAATGTAATATTATAGATGGTTTGGTAAAAGAAAAAAGTAATGCAAAATATGATGATTTCAAAACTGTTGTAATTCTACCGTTCAAATATGGAACACGATTAGCAGGCGGAATATATCTTGCAACATCAAAGACATTTAATTTATATGAATCAGTTTTATTTGATATAATTGCAAGAGAATTAGAAGCTCTGTTTAAAATAAGATATATGTTTAATGAACAGGCAAAACATTCATTGCTTGATTCAATGACAGGTTTATATAACAGGCAGGAATTTGATTCAGCCTTTGAATTTGAATTTTTTAAAGGCAGACGTTATATCTATAATATTTCAATTGCTATTTTAGATATAGACGATATGAAAGGTATCAATGAAAAATACGGTAAAGAATACGGTGATTTTGTAATTACGGAATTAGCAAGTCTATTAAAAAGAGTATTTAGACGTACCGACAGAATATATAGATTTAAAGGGGAAACAATAGCAATTATGCTTCCATTCACCCCTATTACAAAAGCACTTATACCAATTGAACGTCTGAGAAATGAAATATCAAAATATGATTTTATCAAAGACGATATAAAAACAAATATAAGCGTATGTGTCGGATTAAGTGCTAATTATTCAAGATTTACTGAACCGGAACATCTTTTAGAAGGTGTAACAACTGCTTTGACAAGAGCAAAAGAAAAAGGAAGAAACAGACTTGATATCTTTGAATAATATATTAGAAAAAGGGTATAAAGAAAAAAATTTATCAAAAGATGAAATAATAGCTCTTTTAAATTCTGACGGAAAAGCTTTGTGTGAATATGCAGACAGAACAAGAAAAGAATTTTTAGGTGATGAAGTTCATTTAAGAGGGCTTATTGAATTTTCAAATATTTGTAAATGCAGTTGTAAATATTGCGGTTTGCGTTCGGCTAACACTAATGCTGACAGATACAGACTTGAACCTGATGAAATTCTGAAATATGTCAAACAAGGAGTTGAATTAGGTTATAAAACAGTAGTTTTGCAATCTGGTGAAGATGCATATTATGATATAGATAAATTATGTCATATAGTAAGAGAGATAAAAAAGAGTGATGTTGCTTTAACACTCAGTATTGGCGAAAAAACAAAAGAAGAATATAAAGCTCTGAAAGAAGCAGGTGCAGACAGATACCTTTTGAGAATAGAGACAACAGACAAAGAATTGTATCAAAAAATGCATCCGAATATGAGTTATGAAAATAGAGTGGAGTGCCTGTATAACATAAAAGAATTAGGTTATGAAACAGGCTCAGGTTGTCTTGTCGGTCTGCCGGAACAGAGTGTCGAATCTTTGGCTGATGATATTTTATTTTTTAAAAAACTTGATGCTGATATGATTGGAATAGGTCCTTTTATTCCTCACCCCGATACACCGCTCAATTCCGAATTAAATCCTGAAAATTTTGATATGGCTTTAAAAGTAATGGCAGCAGTAAGACTTCTTATGCCTGATATAAATATTCCTGCAACAACAGCTATGGAAACCATTAACCCTAATGGCAGAATTATTGCACTGCAAAGCGGTGCAAATGTCGTTATGCCGAACATATTGGATACGGAATATAAAGTTAAATATGAAATTTATCCAAACAAAATCTGTTTGAACGAACATTCAGGCAAATGCAGAAATTGTATAGAAGCCAAAATTAAATCTATCGGCAGATACGTTTCTCAAACTAAAGGATTTCATAAGAGTTCAAAATAAAAGAGGATAGATAATACCTATCCCCTTTTATTTTATAAATGTTAATTATTATTTTTCTTCTGTTGTTTCAGACTCAGTTGATAATTCAATCTTTCCTTGTTCAACAGTTGTATCTTCGGCTGAAACATCATTTGAATCATCACCTTCGTGACCTTTTGAAGGATTAACGATTTTTTCCACTGAAACAACACTATCATTGTCAACAAGGTTTTGTGCTCTTACACCTGTTGCAGGTCTGCCTTGTTGTGAGATTGAATTTGCTTTTAATCTTGTTACAATACCGTTTGCAGTAACCATCATAACTTCATCGTCTTCTTCAACAATAGTCAATGCAACAAGTCTTGATTGAGCAGATTTGAACTTAGCCGCAATCAAACCAAGCCCGCCTCTGTTTTGACTTCTGAACTCTGATAATTTAGTACGTTTACCAAAACCGTCAGATGTTACAACAAGCAAGTCAGCATCATAAGTACTTGGTACAATATCACAACCGATAAGTTTATCACCTGTTCTCAATTTCATAGAAGTTACACCTCTAGCACTTCTGCCTAAAGGTCTTAAATCAGAAATCGGGAATCTGATTGCCATACCGCAAGATGTACCGATAATAATTTCATCATTTGGATTTGCAAGTTTTACCCAATTTAAACTATCACCTTCAACAAGTGATATTGCAATGATACCGTTTCTTCTGATATTTGCAAAATTGCTTAATTCAATTCTCTTGATTGAGCCTTGTTGAGTCAACATAATCAAGTTTACGTTTGGATCAAAATTACTTACAGGAACAACTGCCGTAATTGATTCGTCCTGACCTATTGGTAAGCAGTTTACGATAGGTAAACCTTTTGCCTGACGACCACCTTCAGGGAAATCATATACATTTAAGCTATATACGACACCTTTTGAAGAGAAGAATAACACTTTATCATGCATCATTGCAGTGAAGAAATGTGCTATATCATCATCATCTTTTGTCTTCATACCACTCTTACCACGAGTAGCACGGTTTTGACGTTCAAATGTATCAAGACTGATACGTTTTAAGTATCCTTGACGGGTAATAAAGACAGCCATTGGAGTATTTGGAGTCAAATCTTCAATAGTTACTTCACCTTGTTCAGGTAATATTTGAGTCTTTCTATCATCGCCATATTTTTCTTTATCTTCAAGAAGTTCTTGTTTAATTATATTAAGAACTTTTTGTCTGTCTGCAAGGATTGCTTCATATTCAGCAATTTTCTTTTGCAATTCTTCGTATTCATTTTTGATTTTGTCTTGTTCTAAGCCTGTCAATCTTCTTAATTGCATTTCAAGAATTGCATTAGCCTGATCAACGTCAAGACCAAATCTTGTCATTAAGCCTGTACGAGCTTCATCGGTAGTTTTTGATTTTTTGATTAGTTCAATAACTTCATCTAATGAACCTAATGCAATCAACAAACCTGCCAAAATATGAGCTCTCATTTTAGCTTTTTTCAAGTAGAAAATTGTTCTTCTTGTAACAATTTCAACTCTGTGGTCAACAAACTCACTCAAAACTTCATAAAGGTTAAGAAGTCTTGGTTGTTGTCCGCAAAGTGTAACCATATTTACACCAAATGTTGTTGATAATTGAGTGTATTTGAATAAGTTATTCTTAACAACATCAGGGTTAGCATCACGTTTAAGTTCGATAACGATTCTCATACCTGTACGGTCAGATTCATCACGCAAGTCGGAAATACCGTTAATTTTTTGTTCTTTAACCAAATCAGCAATTTTTTCAATAAGCTGAGCTTTGTTAACCTGATAAGGTATTTCTGTAACAACAATGGCAGTTCTTGATTGACGTCCGTTACCGCCTGCAATTTCTTCAATAGTTGCAACAGATGACATCTTAATAGAACCACGACCTGTTTCATAAGCCTGTTTTATATCACCTAAACCGATAATAGTACCTGCCGTAGGGAAATCCGGACCTTTAATGTGTTCCATCAAACCATCAATAGTAATTTGAGGGTTATCGATTAAAGCGATAGTACCGTCAACAACTTCACATAAATTGTGAGGCGGAATATTTGTTGCCATACCAACTGCGATACCTGAAACGCCGTTTAATAACAACATTGGTAATCTAACAGGAAGAACAGAAGGTTCTTGTAGTGAACCGTCGAAGTTTGGAACAAAATCAACAGTTTCACAATCAATATCAGCAAGCATAGATTGAGTAATCTTATGCATACGAGCTTCTGTATAACGCATAGCGGCAGCCCCGTCACCATCAACAGAACCAAAGTTGCCGTGACCGTCAACAGTTAAATATCTTGTGTTGAAATCCTGTGCCATACGTACTAATGCGTCATATACAGAACTGTCACCGTGAGGGTGATATTTACCCAAAACTTCACCGACAATACGTGCACACTTCTTGAATGGCTTGTCAGGTGTCATACCTAATTCATTCATTGCAAACAAAATTCTTCGGTGTACAGGTTTTAAACCGTCACGAACATCAGGCAATGCACGTCCTACAATTACTGACATTGCATAGTCTATGTAGCACTTTTTCATTTCTTTATTTATATCAACAGGAACGATTTTCCCATCTTCAAACATATTTTGCTGAGCCAAAATCTTTCTCCTTTTCCCCTATTATATATCACTATAATACCATAAACATAAGGCATGTAAAGGTTATTACACTAAAATTTCTTAATATTTTATTATTTAAATTAAACTAAATTTCGTTACATTAGTTAAATTGATAGCAAATTTTTTAGAAAATATACGTTTATTATAATAAGTTAGTTATTTGTAGGGAATTATTATGGTTTCATCAATAAATCAAACATCTGCTTTTAATACAAAATATACAGAACAAAACACAGGTGAAAAGCAGTTTGCAAAAGCAATTCAGGATTCAAGACCTGACAGCTTTGTAAAAACAGACAAATCGAATAATGGCAAGTTTGATATATCAGAAGCAGGTAAAAATTTCTTAAAAGGTGTAATCAGTCCGATAACCGCAGTTATAAAACATCCTGTTGCAACCCTTGGAATCATAGGTGCAACGGCTGCCGCATGTGCTTTAGTACCTGTTCTTGGACCGCTTACTGCAATCGGATTTGGAGCATTAAGTCTGTTTCAGTTAGGAAAAGGCTGCTATAACGCAGCAAAATTATATAAAAACGGGCAATATGACAATGCTGAAAAGGCATTCAATGAAATCGGGCAGGGTACTGTTGGCGTAGCACTGACTGCTGTTGGCGTAAAACAAAGTGCAAAAGTAGCAAAAGAAGCCAAACTGATGAATGAACTCAACGTAACTTCTCTATCTAAAGCACAAAAACAAGCTATTGCATCTGAAGTGAACGAGGGAACATTTGCTTCTGCGATGAAAGAAGTCGGCTCACTTTTTACTACAAAATCAGGCTTAAAAGCTGTTCTATATCAATTTAAGCCCGCAAATATTTCTCAAAGAGGAAAAGATGCTCTTAATTTCATCTTCAAAAGAGAAGAAGTAACAAAAGTAAAAGAAAAGAAAATGGATTTTAAAGATACTGCAGAAGGAAAAAGACGTGCTCAATTGTCTTCCGAAGAAATCGAAAAAGAAATTAATTCATTGTATAAAGAAGCTTTTGATGAATATGGTGTTCCTGAAGAAATAAGACCTGAAATAAAAATAACACAACAAGATTTAAAACATGGCGGAGGGTATAATTCTTCTCTACATAAAATTGAAATTAATGAAACTGCATACAGAGAAGGTTGTTTTGATTTACCTGACGTAATCAAACACGAATCTACTCACGCAAATGAAGCAATTCTCAGACAAAGATTGTCAGTTGGTGATAAAGAAAAATTAGCTCAGGAATTTTTCCTTAACAAAATTCAAAACGGCGAAAAAGATAAAATTATTGTAGATGCTAATTTCCTCGGTGTAGAAACTAAAAATGCTCCTAAATTAAATCAACAAATGAAAACTGATTTTTCACAATTAGCAAAAGAAAAATTATATGTAAACGGAAAGCTATATTCACAGAAAGAACTGACTGCTATGGTTGAACCGTTAGTAGAAAACAATCCTGAATTTGTGTCTATGTGCGGAGGGAAAGAACAAGCAATTCAGACTATGAGTGAATATGCAAAATCTCACAATTTAAGATATTATATTGCGATGAAAAATTCATCAGGTTTTAATACTAGCGGTATTGATACAACATTATTAAAACCACTATCAGAAGAAGAAAAAGCTCTTGCAATGAAATCTTTCACAGATGGTATTGATTGTCTTGAAAGTAATGCTGCAGGCCGTGGAAATATTTTAGGTATAGGCGGCAATTTCGACCAGTATCAGTTTTGCGCGGAAGAAGTTCTTGCTCAACAAAAAGGTAATAACTTTGAAATTGCAAAATTAAATAAACAGCTTGAAGCTTTACGCTCTCAACAAAATTATAACAAAGGTGAAGAAGCCAGAATATTGAGTCAAATCAAAAAATCAGAGTTGACGATTGAATACAAAACAAAAGGTGCAAAATTCTACGAATTATACACCAAATCTATGAATAATCCACAAGATAAAAAATTAGCAAAACAAGTAATAAAATTAAAGAATGAATTAAATATTTTACAAAGTAAAATAAACAAGATTTCACATCTTCAGGCAAATGATTTTATGGGATTTGATGCCCGTGTTGTTACAAGAGAATATATACCATATCAGGCAAAAGTGCCTGTAGAAGGCGGAGCATCCGTTTATATTCCGTATAATACACCGTACATGCCTGCGATGATTCATAAAAACGAAGCTTAAATTTGAGTAAAATTTGAGAAAAAAATAAAAGGGAAGCACATGGCTTCCCCAAAATGGAGTTTAACTAACACTAACTTTTTTCTTTATGTGAATTATAAAAATTACACATTTATTTTGAGTAAACAGGGATGATATGTTTATCCCATATTTACCCCTAAGATGATACTAATCTCATTGCTTCTTCAAGCAGTTCTTTGTTTGATTTAATCAAAGCATTGACAAGTTCCATCTGCATTTTTGCCTGTTGATAATAGCTCATATTTTCTTTAAAACTTACGTTTGATTGTTCAATCAAGCCTGCTCTGATTTGTCCTTTACCAAGTACAGGTTTTCCTGATTCTTCGGTTTCGACAAATTTTCCATCGCTGATTTCAAACAATCCGCTGTTATTATGGAAGTTTGCAGTAGCTATTTTATATAAAGGAACCATACGTTTTCCGCCGTCAGCTTTTCCGTAAATAGTACCGTCGTCTTTGATTTCATACTCATCATATTTACCCATAAACTTTCCGTTATTAGGGTCAATCCAGAGTTTAATATTTGTGGTTGGAATACTTAGGGCGCCGCCTTTCATTGCAGTTTCTTCGTACAAGTCCTGACTAATACGTTTTGTCCCTGCCATGATTTCGCCGTTGTCGTTTAATATATAACCTTGTACGGCATCACCGTTTTTAGCACGGTAAATGCCTTCCGAATCAAAAGTAAATTCACCTAATCTGGTGTAAATAATTTTTCCTTGATCGTTTCTTGTGATAAAGAAACCGTTGCCTTCAAAGAATACGTTTTCGTTTGAAGTACCCGGAGTAGATTTACCTTGTCCTTGGTTTTTAACCGGATTATCTACTACCGCACCGCCTAAAAAGGTATCAAAAGTAACCTTGTTTTCACGGAAACCCGGGGTGTATAAGTTAGTCATGTTTTCGGTTAAAACACCCATCCAATGTGTTGTTGCGACTCGGGCATTTATCGCCGTTGTGTACGAATCATACATCTGATTCTCTCCTTTATTTTAATTAATTCTCTTTTGTATTTCGATATGTTATATCTTCATAATTTACTTGCAGTTCTTCAAACTTCTCTTTTAATATATGAAGATTATTTTTGAGGTATGTTTCTACGGCATCATCGTTAGTTAAAAACTCTGTTTTTAATTTCCCATCCGTATTTATTTTTATAATGACAGAAATGTGATTGTCAAAATCTATTCTGAAAACTTTTTTATTCTTTATCGAATCTTGCAACAAGGCTAAGAATTTTTCGGATAAAATATGTAATTCATCATTATTTTCATCTGTAAAATTGGATGAATCTGCCAAACCTTTATTTAACAAACCAATAATGCAGTCAACATCATTAGCACTCAGTTCAGATAAATCCATCCTGTTAGAGTTATCTTTTGTCTGACTCATTAGCGCACTCAAAACATTTTGAGTATTTGTAATCAAATCAGATTTTTCAATATGCATTTGATTATTCAAAGCAACAATATCATTCAGAAACATCATGTCATCTTCAGTTGTTTTGAAATCATCATCACTCAATCTGCTCATTGCAGAATTTCTTCTTGCCATTGCTAAGTTTTCTTCATCAGTTGACAAAATAGATAAATCTTCTTTTAATTCTTCTTCTGTTTCATAAAGAATCTGAGAATTATCTTTTTTGTCTTCTTCAAAATCCTCAGGGTGTTTATCAGTACCGATTTCAGTTTCTACATTATCGCTTTCAACACCTTCTGTTTCTTCTTTCATTGCAGCCATTTTTGCTACAATTGATGTAATATCTTCAGGTTCATCATTATCCTCAATTGATGGACCTACCGTATTTTCAAGTTCTTTTTTGCTTTTAGTAATATTTATATTTGTCAAATTGATTTTATTTGACATGTCCATTAACTTCAATAATCTTGTTTTATCTTCAGGAAACTGAGGTTTTGGAGCTTGTTCTTTTGGTTGTTCCTGACCACGCCTTGCCATAGCTCTGTTTTCTTCGTCTGTTGAAAGAATAGACTCATCTTCCGCAAGTTCTTGAGCTGTTTCTCTTAAACCCTTTCCTGCGGGTTCTTCTTTATCCATTAAGTCAGAAAAAGACTCTCCGTCAAAATCAAAACTTTGACTTGTCAATTTTGGTTTTTCATCCTTAACCGTATTGTATGTGTTTATACCGTTAGTGTACAAGGGGTAATCTCCTGATTTTGTTATCTTTATCGACTGATTTAAACCATATCTTTAAACGAAAACCGATTTTTTCATCTTTTTAGTGTATAAGTCTCAAAAAATAATTATTACCACTATAATAATAATGATTTATTTTCTTATTTCTAAAATTTTTGATAAGCAACAATATATAAAAACTTATTTAACTTTACATTTGTTACATTTCCTGCCCAAAATAGCAAATTCTACAAAAAAAAATACTTTATCATGATACAAGTTAGTGTTTATGTAAGGTGTTTCAATTATGGTTAGCGGTGTTTTTAGTACAGTTAGAAGATGCGGTGAATACGGAGCAAATTTCTTGTTAGGAACAGGCTCTGAAGTAATGGGTAAGAAAATTGGTCAGGCAATTAAAACCCGTTCAAAAACAGGCATGAGTTTGCCAAAAGCAATCGGAACAGGCTTTAAAGTAGGATATAATAAAACGAATGCACAAATGGCTGCATCAGGCGGTTTCTTTAAAAATCTTATCGGTAATTTCACTGCAACACCGGGAAGAATGGCAGCAGGCTGGAAAAGCGGTTCAGGTTTCTTCTCAAAGATTAAAGGTGCTTTAAAACCGTTAGGGAAATTGATGCCTTTTGCAATGAATGCTCTTTGGTTTGCTCAATCAATTCCTGATATCGTCGGCAGAACAAAAGAAGAGGGTATCTGGGGCGGTATCAAAGAAACAGGTAAAGCATTAGCTAATATGGCAGTTATCTCTTTGGCAGCATCTGTGGGTAGTGCAGCGTTTGGTATGGTTGGAATGTTGGCGCTCCCTATCGCAGCAAGTATGTTAACAGGTGCAGTATTAGGAAAATCATATCGTGAAAAGAAAGCTGAAGAAGAAGCTGCAAAACAAGAAGCTCAAGCTCAACAAAATCCATTTGTTCAGCAACAAACCGTTGGTAAAAAGTTAGATATTACAAGCGCAGCGTAAATTATAGTTTATCAGCCGAAGGCTGATAAACTATAAAGTGATTAAGTGACTAGGTGATTAAGTGACTAAGTAAATTATTCTTAACCATTTAATAACAGTTTCGTTGTACATAATAAATATTATCATTCTATTAAAAATTTTTACCCTCTCCTATAATTTAGGAGAGGGTAATATTCGTTGTAACAAGTT
>OMPX01000037.1 GCA_900313115.1 uncultured bacterium | reverse complement strand
TTGTTCAACTTATACATCAAACAGCCTTTAATAGAGAACCAAAAACAAAACAATTTGTATGCGATTATATACAAAAATATTTTGGACATAAAGACAACATAAAAATAGTCTCAGCAGGATGTTCCACGGGAGAAGAAGCTGTCACCTACAGTATGCTTCTGTATCCAATGAGAGATAAAGTAGATATATTAGGGTTTGATTTAGGTAAAAAAGCTATAAAAGAAGCACAAAGCAGAAAATATATTTTCGAAATACCAAATAAAAACTTTGATTTTAACCAAGAACTTGGGATTCCGACACCATATACAGATACATATCTTCTCTCAGATACGAATAAAGGACTCTCTGCCGTTCAGACAAGATTCAAATCTTTATTCAAAGAATTTTTTGAACCAACAAATGAAAAAATAAAAAAACCATTTAGAGAACTCATCCGAGACTTAATTACTAAACGAAACGGATATACACCAATGCAACTTGAAAGAAAGTCGTATAAATTAAAAGACGGAATGGCAGAAAATTGTAAATTTATACAGGGCGATGTTCTCGAAATTGATAAAATATTAAATGGCGAAAAAGCCGATGTAATATCGTTTAGTAATGCGTTATATCATCTAACGACAGACAGCATGTGCGGTGTTCGTTCACTAAAAAAAGATGCAGAACAAACCATAGAAAACTTAATGACAAAATTCAAAAATTGTTTAAACAACAATGGTATCGTTGTATTTGGAGAGAATGAAGGAGTTCAAATAGCAAATAATGAAGTAGTACCGAAAGTAATGAAAAAACTTGGTTTCACTCCATTAAATGAAACAGCGGAACACTCTGCAAACGTGTGGAAAATTAATAAATAATTATAAAAACTTTGATGGAACATGTGTAAAACTTCTTCTTATGCTTTGTCCTTCAAAATCATACGCTTCCTGAGCCTCAGCCCCTGCTTCACGAGCTTTAATTTCAATATAATTACGTCTGTAGCGCGCTGCATCTTCATAATAATGAACATACGTATTTATAGACCTGTCATAATTCTTTGCTTCCTTCAAAGTCCTTTTATTTTTAATTTTATCAAATTTTTGAGCCATTTCAGTTTGCCAAGGAGTTCCTCCGCCGTTTAATAATGCCTGCAAGAAATAATGCCACGAATGCTCTACTTCATGACGGGAAGTATTTGCTAATCGACCTTTGGATAATATCTTATGATCTTTGTTAAATTTCACAGAACCATCTTCCGCATCAAAAAGAGCAGAAAAACTTTCGTCTGTGTATTTTCGTGGATTAAACTGAGGGTCAACGGATACTCCTTTATCTGCCATATTTCTTTCTCTTAAATAACGTCTCACAAACGGTATTTTTGAATCCTCCATTGTTAGTGCTCTATAACCTAAATATGAATCATTTTGAGGAATTATATTTTTATCGGAAGCCTCTATTGTACTTTCGACAACACTATTATCACCCCTCACTGTAAATTTCAGTTGTTTTAACTTTTCAGGAGTTTTTTTACCACTTCTTATTCTCGGATACTGAACGAAAGAATGATTTTGTTGGGATGAATTTGATTTATTTTTAACCTTAACTTGAGTCAAAATAAGCTCATCTTTATCAAGGTTGTATGCTGCATGATCGACAGTTGTTAATTTATGATTCCAAAACATAAAACGATTTGCTTTTGGCAGAGATACAACATCCTTATATAATTTTACAACACTTCTGTTTAGCTCATAATCTTGTTTCGTTGTAGATTTAACTGTTTCATAAATACCAAGATCATTGTACTCTGATGAATACAATCTATTCCGAATCGGATGTCCCGGATAATCAAAAACTCTTTCTGTAATATTTCCTTTTGAATCACGAAACGTAGTTATTTTCCTGACATTATCTTTTTGACCGTTTATTTCAACAGCAACTTCCTCAACAGTATATGGTGCAAACTTACTCAATCTAAGCACATCACCTTTATATTGTGTATATTTTATAATCGATGTTTTGGGTAATAATCTGGCCTTCATATAAAAAATAAAACACCTAAAAAATAAATTTGTTATTATATTACTACCCTTTTGCCATTTCACGCAATTTTTTAAGTTGATCTCTTATTTCGGCGGCACGTTCAAAATCAAGTAACTTAGCTGATTTATGCATATCTTTCTCTAACTTATCAATAAGTTTTGGTAAGTCTTTTTTATCGATACCCATATCAACCATTTCTTCTGCAACAATGTCTTCAAGATTACGGTAACTTTCAACCAATGATAACAAATTGTTTTCAATCGGTTTCTTAATTGTTTGAGGAATAATACCATATTTCTTGTTATGAGCAATTTGTATTTCACGACGTCTGTTTGTTTCATCAATTGCTCTCTGCATTGAGTCAGTAATTTTATCAGCATACATTATAACTTCTCCGCAGGAATTACGAGCTGCACGACCTATTGTCTGAATAAGACTTGTGTCGGAACGTAAAAATCCCTCTTTATCAGCATCCATAATTGCAACTAATGATACTTCCGGTATATCAAGCCCTTCTCTTAATAAATTAACCCCTATAAGCACATCAAATTCACCAAGTCTTAAATCTCGCAATATCTCAACACGCTCTATTGATTTTATATCACTGTGCAAATATCGAACTCGTATTCCTTCTTGCAAGAAATAATCGGTCAAATCCTCAGCCATTCTCTTTGTCAGGGTAGTAATTAACACTCTTTCATTCTTTTTAACACGATTTTCAATTTCCTTTTCCAAATCAGGAATTTGCGTATCAATCGGTCTTATATGAATTTTAGGATCAACAAGCCCTGTTGGTCTGATAATTTGCTCTACTATTTGTTCGGAAGTTTTTGTTTCAAACTCTGCAGGCGTTGCGGATATATATATTTTTTGTCCGACTTTTTCAAAAAATTCTTCTTCTTTTAATGGTCTGTTATCTTTTGCGCATGGTAATCTGAACCCATAATTAACAAGTGTATCTTTTCTTGCGCTGTCACCATGGTACATTCCTTTTAATTGAGGGATTGTAACGTGTGATTCATCAATAACAGTAAGAAAATCTGACTGAAAATAATCAAGTAATGTAGCAGGAGCAGACCCCGGAGGTCTTCTCTCTATTATTCTTGAATAATTTTCAATTCCTGAGCAATACCCCATCTCTTTTATCATTTCGATATCATATTTTACACGTTGTTCCAAGCGCTGTGCTTCTAAAATCTTATTTTCGTTATATAACTCAGTAAGTCTGTTTTGGAGTTCCTGACGAATCATTGCAAGTGTTTCTTCAACATTCTCATCATAAGAAAGATAATGTACCGCAGGATATATGATTATCTTATCAGGGGTTTCTAATATTTCACCTGACACCGGATCAATTTTTACAAATTTTTCTATTTCGTCACCAAACATCAATATTCTTGTTACGACTTTTTCATATGCAGGCATAAGCTCTATAACATCACCACGTACCCTGAATGTCGAATGTTCAAGAGCTACATCATTTCTTTTATATTGAATTGAAACAAGATGTTTTAATAACTCATCTCTGTCAATTTCATCGCCAACATTTAACTCTGTTGAACCTCTAAAATAATTTTCAGGCAGTCCCAACCCATAAATACAACTGACAGAAGCAACTATAATGACGTCATTTCTTTCATATAAACTTCTTGTGGTATTATGGCGCAGTCTGTCAATTTCTTCATTTATACTTGCAGATTTTTCTATATATGTATCTGTTCTTGGAATATACGCTTCAGGCTGATAATAATCGTAATAACTTATGAAATACTCAACCGCATTATCAGGAAACAATTCTTTAAACTCATTATATAATTGGGCTGCCAATGTTTTGTTATGCGCAATTATAAGAGTCGGTTTTTGAACTTTTTCAATAACATTTGCAATAGTAAATGTTTTACCTGAACCTGTAATACCTAACAAGGTTTGAGCATCATAACCATTATTAATCCCGTCAACCAATTGTTTAATAGCTTTAGGCTGGTCACCTGCAGGTCCGTATTTTGACGATATCTTAAATTTCCTCTCCATATAATAAATTATACTGCATAAATTATTATTGAGTAATTATAGATATAAATTCTTCCGCAATTTTTGCGTTCCACTTAGTATCAATTCCCTCTTTGATAATCTGTATAGCTTCTTCTTTTGTTTTTGCTTTTCTGTACGGACGAGGTTCAATCAAGGCAAAATATGCATCTATAACTAAAACAATTTGAGAACAAAGAGGAATACTTTGGCCCGAAGCATTGGCAGGATAACCTGTCCCGTCCCAATTTTCGTGATGGTGTTCAATAATTGGAATGACATCTTGAATAAAAGATATAGGGCTTAATATTTCTTTTGCAGCAAT
>OMPX01000108.1 GCA_900313115.1 uncultured bacterium | reverse complement strand
TGATAAGTAGCTTCATCAGTTACGGTTTCAACATTCAAATCATAAACAACACTGTCATCTTCTAATTTCAATGATTTAAATCTGCCTTTTCCGTCAGTTTCAAGCATTGCATAATTTGTTTGCTCTATCTTTGTATTAATATAAGTTGCATCATAGAATGCCAATTTTGCTTGATTTTCAATTGGTTTTCCATATTCATCATGCTTAGTCATACTATTGACTAAATCTTTGTATGTTGTATATCTTAAATGACCTTGATATTCAAAAGAATATATACCTGAGCCTGCATATTCAAATGTTCCGTCAGGTTTTCTTGTAATATATTCAGCAATTGATTCTTTTGGCAAATCAGCAATGATTTGAAGAAGTGCTGTTTCATCGGTAGAACTCAAATTATCAGTCAATTCTGTAAGTTTACAGTTCCCAACATAAGTCGGATTATAAGAAGTTGAATACTCATTTAGGCCGCCTTCGCCTTTTTCATAAGCTTCCTCTTTTGTTGCAGATACAAAGTCATATCTTACTTCACCGTCTTCACCTGTTGTTGAAGTATAACTAGCATAACCTGTAGCAAAAGCACCATCGTTGATTGCTACAGCTATATCATCAGAGTTAATACCGATTAAGCCTTGAGAATACAAAGCATCTGCTACTTTTTGATAATCTTCAGCTGTCCAAGAAGACGGATCTTTACTCAAATCAATACCTAATTTACTCAAATCAACATAATTTGGTTTCAAACCGTGTTGTGATTGTGCTTTATCAAGTTCTTCCTGAGTTGTAATGTGCCATACATTACCTTTATCTTTGTAACCGTATAATTTTGAATAATCAATTTTACCATTAGGGAACTTTAAAAATCCTTGTTCTTCTAAATCCTTAACAGCATTTTGTAAATCTTTTGTATCTTTATACTTACTCAAAGGTTTATATGTATATACATCACCCTCGTCTGTATCAAGGGTATAAGAACCATCTGCATTCTTTAACAAGCTGGAAACAGTTTCTTGGTATGCATTTGCAACTTCCTTGAATAACACTTCAGGATTTGCCATTTTTCTTTTAGAACCTGTATATACATCATCATAGTAATAGGTATCTACAACATAGTTATAATCTCTGTTTGCAGTTGAAAGTTGATGCCATTTATCTAATACAGTATCATTGTATCCGTCACTGTACGAATATTGTACTTTTGTATAATCTGTACTGTCAGGACAAGTTGGAACTTTTGTATTCAAAAGTTGATTAAAATAATTTGCAGATTGATTTGCTAATGCGGTACGAGCCTGATTGATTTGTTGACCTTCGTATTCACAGTTAGTCTTTCTTGCTGTTAGTGCTAAATATCTTGCCTGTGATGCTGCCATTCCCATGACAAACTTTCTCCTATTATTGATTACATTACTTCTACACTCTTTTATTTAATAATTTTTTTTTAGAAGTCAAAACATGTGTCGGATGAATAACAAAAATATTTAACAAACAATATCAAATATCCTACATTTAGTGGATACGTTGACAAATTACAAACCACTAAACAGCTAAATCAAAAGAATACACTTTGATTATACGTATCACTTTACAAAAATGTCGACTTATTGTAGAATACTTCTATGATTATGAATTTACGACGCAGACAATTTAAGATTAAAGGCTTGTTTTTATAGATTAAAGACATCTTAGATTGTATGCAATAAAATAAAAACAAGACCTTACTAAAAAGGTCTTTTTTATTGTAATAAAGTAAAAAAATGTAAAAGTAATAGCAAAAATTTGTAATTAGTACACTTAATATATAAAGGAAGGTTAATAAATGACAAAGAATTTACGACGACGTTATACTAAGCGTGCAAACGCATCATATCAAAAATTAATGAACCTCAGATGGGGTCTATAGTACACGTATAGTATAAGGTTAAGGAAACATGATAGCAGCAAAAATTTTTTCAGTTTTGGGCAATCCCCAATCACTAGTCCCGTTGGCAATTAAAGACAGTGCCAATATTGCAGGTATGACGGCAGGTTCTGCTGTTACAAGCAAAGAAGAAGCAAGAGACAGATTTATTGATGAAGTTGGAACAGGTGCCGTATGGCTTGGATCTATTCCGCTTTATAAAAAAGGTATAGATAAAACATTATTCAAAATTGCAGGATATGATGCAAATTATGATGTAAGAAATCTCAAGAATAATGACGTTTTTGATTTAACAAAAAAATATGCTCCAACGGAAGAAATTAAAAACAGTATTGAAAAAATCGGAGAGAATAAAAAAACTTTTAAAGGATTAAATGCCGCAAAATTCGTTGTTGCAACAGGTGCTGCTCTTGCTACGTATAATGTAATAACAGATTTAAAACAAAAATATACTCATAACAGAATCAAATCAAAATTATTAAAAGAGGAAGAAGAAAAAAGTATAGCTTTAATGGCACATAGTAATGCTCAAACACAAAGAAAAGACAGCAGTTTCTCGAATCTGTCACAAGTTAGAAATCATAATAAACAATCAAATAGTCTTAATTTCAAGGGTGGTTTTGATGTTATGCTTGATCCTGTAAAAAATATGATGGTGTTTGATGCAGGTATAACAAGTGAAAGAATCGGGAAATCAAGATCTCCACAAGAAGCAGTTGGGTATACAATAAAAGAGGGCGGATTCTGGATATTTATGTATTATCTCGGACAGAAAATTCAAGACCATTTTGAAAATGTTGCAGATAAAAAACATAACAGAAATATTGGGCTTGATGCAAGAGTATTAGAAAATGAAAACTTTAAACAGTCGTTTGTTGATAAAAGTATCGAACAAAGTTTAAATAGTTTTAATCCTGAAATGTCAGACAAAGATTTGTATGAATATTTACATAAAAATCCTGATAATATGGTTGTAGATGTTGCAAAACAATCTGATATTATACAAACCTATAAAAAACCTAAAAAATGGTATCAAATATTCACTAAACCTGAAGATACAGGTAAAATTGATACAAGAAAATATATAAATTTAGACGATGTAAGAAATACGCATAAAAACATGTCTAAATTGTATAATCAATTCAATGAATCGGGACAAACTGTTGACGAATTCTTTAACGGTGTAAGAAAACTCAAAAGAGGTTCAATTCTGAAAAATATGGGCTCAACAATCTTGGCTCTTGGAGTTGTCCTTCCCGGAATAATGCTTGCAGACAGACTTCTCAAGCCAAATAACAAAGAATTTGCAGTTGAAAAAGAAATAAAAGAACAAATTAAAAACGAAAAAGCTCAAAAATTTGTTGCTTAAATATTTTTTGTACTAAGTTCTTTGTTCCATTCAATATAGAAATATACCGCAAGAATAAGATATACAAACCACATAAGAGCAGTAGAATAAACTTTTACACCTGTTATTATAACAAGTATCCACATTATTAAGGATAACAGGTTTACTGCTCCCCATACAATCCATTGTTCTATGCAGCGTTTAACTGTTAAATACATGCCTGCAAGAGACAATGATGTTACTATACCGTCTATGACAGGGTGAGTATCTTCTATATAATAAAGAATAAATATTGAAATTGCACAAAGAACGCTTGATACTAATAGTATTGAAATACGTTCTTTTGCAGATAATTTAGTTTTAAAAATTTCGTTAGTTTCTTTTTTTAAGTGTTTTTTCCACTGAAATATCCCGCAGATTTGCATTGGAATATAATATCCCATATAGAGTGCAACATTTCCGTAAAGCCCGTTTTTAAATGCTAAGTAAGAATAAAAACCTGACCCCATCAATCCGAATAAATAACAGGATATTTTCCCTTTACCTGCTATTATAGTATACATCATACCGCAAAACGCAGATATAATTGCAATTTTACTATCATTCAGAACAAAGGCATTTATTATTATAATTGCAAAAATAAAACTTATTCCGATAATTTCCGTTTTTTTCCAGCCTGTTAATTCTTTTTTTATAAATTCCACAATCGTATTTATCATATCTATTTACCATTATTCCTTTTTATGTTATCTAATAAAAATAGATGAAAGTAAATTTATTGGGGAATTTTTATAAAAGTAAAACCTTAAAAAAGGGGTTAGAATTTGCAGCAGATAACGGTGCATTATTTGCGGCAGGTACTTCTCTTGCATTATCCACTGTGGCAAGACCAATTGCAATCTATTCAACTCCAAAGACTGATAAAGAAAACAGAAAGCTGGCATGTGCAAAATCTATAGCATCATCATTGGTTGGTTTTGGAATAATGGTTGGAGCATCGATTCCAATTTCTAAAAGTATAAAAAAAATAAATGAAACACCTGATAAATATCTAAACGAAAAGACAATAAACAAATTAAAAGATGGTGTAAAACCACTTTCAGCATCAAAAGGCTACCAATTTGCAACGCAACTGTTTAAACTTGGAGTGGGTGCTGCTGCGGCTATTCCTAAGTCAATTATTACCTGTGCATTGATTCCTCCGATAATTAGTTTATTTACGCCAACTGTACCTAAAAAAAATGTTGTGAAAATTAAAGACCCGATTGATAATAACAAATCAAAAGGTAATAACGTATCTTTTACCGGAAGATTATCTAAAGAACCATTAACTAAAGGGATTGCGAAGGTATTAAATTCTGATGTTATACAGAACTTTTCAACTAAATTTAAAGATACAAATTATCCGATGCATATCTCTGCTTTAACAGATACAATTGCAACAGGAACATTTATGCTCCGGACTAAAAAAAGTTCTAAAATAAAAGAAGAAAGAAAAGATACGCTTATTAAAAATGCAGGTATTTCGACAGGGCTGAGTATCGGTGCAAGTTATTTAGTAGATAACGCTTTAGATAAGCCGACAGAGAAATTTATTGATAAATTTAAAAAAGCAAATCAAAACTCTCCAAAATTAGAAAAATATATTGAAGGAATAAAAATTGCTAAACCGACAATAATACTTGGCACTATATATTATTGTGCCATACCTTTTGTTTCAACATTTCTTGCAGAACGATTTGATAAAAAGAAAACAAAACCTATTTCTTAATAGTTAATCTTTCCAGCCAACGGACAAAACGGGTAGGTATCCCTTCATTATCTGCATTTATTGACCCTACTAAAATTGTGGTACAGCCTAATCTTTTTCCGCACAATATATCCGTTAGGGGTCTGTCACCTATTATTGCACATTCCTCAATTGAGTAACCTTTTTCATCAATATATTGCTTTGTAACTTTTGTGTCAGGCTTCGCACAAGAGCCTAATACATCAAAATCAGAAATTTCACGCACTTTATTTATATATTCGTCCCTATTATTATTTGACACAACCACAATATTAAAATCTTTTTTGACTTTGTTTAACCATTGTTTGGTTTCTTCAAGGTAATCGCCTGACTTTGATACCATAAGTGTGCTGTCCAAGTCAAACATCAACAGCTTAATTCCTTTTGATTTTAGTTCTTCCAAATCAATTGCATAAATATTTTTTACGTTATAATCAGGCTTTAAAAAGGTCAACACAGCTCCTTCATCTATTATTATTTTATTCCTATAGTTCGTGCAATTGCATATTTATATTCTTCAATTTCGTGCTCAAATTTTACCCAAAGTTCGTCATTTGTATTCGCAAATTCTTTGTTTTCACCATCAGATGTTTTCATTTCCAGCGCTTTGGTCGTAAACTTTTCTGATGGAGAAATTATTTCAATTTCGTCATTGATAAAGAATTTATTTTTTGTTTTTATTTTATAATATCCGTCTTTTTTATCGTGTATTTCACACAAGAAGTCCGCCCCTGCAAGACCTTTAGAAATATCATAACTGTAACCGTCAACAGGATATTCACCGTCGCCCAAATAAAATCCTGTTGTATAACCTCTATTACCAACTTTTAAAAGTTCATTAAAATATGGCGTCATATCGGCATTTCTATCCTTATAAACGGCATCTATAGCTTCCCTATATGTCTTTGCCACAGCTGAAACGTAATACAAACTTTTTGTTCTGCCTTCAACTTTAAGCGAATCAACACCTGCGTCAATAAGTTTGTTTAAATGATGAACAAGACATAAATCTTTTGTACTCATTATATGAGTCCCTCGTTCATTTTGTTCAATATCGTAATATTGCCCCGGACGAGTTTCTTCAACAAGTTTATAACTCCATCTGCAAGGCTGACAGCAATTACCTTGGTTAGCTTTTCTTTCACCATTTGTCATATAATCACTAATCAAACAACGGCCCGAGAAAGAAACACATTGAGCGCCGTGAATAAATACCTCTAATTCCATATTAGGAACTTTTTGTTTTATTTCTGCCATATCATTTATATTAACTTCGCGTCCTAATATAACACGAGTAGCACCGTAATCTTCCCAGAATTTTACGGCCTCATAATTTAAAGTGCTTGCTTGTGTGCTGACGTGAATTGGTACAGACGGCATATATCTTTTTGCGACCTGCATTATTCCTACATCACTCATAATCAATGAATCAGGGTTAGCATCGGATATTCGCTCTATACATCCTTCCAATTGTTTTATATCACGATTAAAAGCAAAAATATTTAAGGTAAGATAAACTTTTTTCTTTAATGAATGAGCCAAGTCGATAATTTCTTTCAGATTATCAAGAGTAATAAGTTCACCTTTTCTCATAGCTCTGAGGCTAAAGTCAACCATTCCCAAATAAACAGCATCAGCGCCGTACCTAATCGCATATTCTAACTTTTCTTTGCTCCCCGCAGGCAATAATAATTCAATCTTGTTCATACAACCATTTTAACATAAAAGAAAAGAAGTTTTGATTACTTAACCAAAACTTCTTTCCATACTAAACTTTAGTGATTATACTTCAGGACTAATATATCCATCTGTTTTTGCATCAGCTTCGTGTAAACCATTTGCTTTTTCAGCTGCCTCTGCCTGAGCTTTTGCTTTCGCTTCAGCCTCTGCTTTAGCTTTAGCTTGAGCTTTTGCCTTTGCCGCTGCTTGTTTTTTAGCAAGCTCAACTTGAGACTTATGCTTTGCCACAGCAGGATCTGTATGAGCTTTCAAGTGATAATAATCCTGCATAATAGCTGAAATATACCTTTTTGAACAAGGCGCCGGCTTTTTATATTTTAATACATAAGCAGGTCCTGTGTGGTATGCAGCTAGAGCCAGTTCTTGTGAACCAAACATTTTGTATAACATTTTGTAGTACATTAAACCACCTCTGATATTTCCATCAAGGTGATAAGGGTTAACGCCCAATTTTTGAGCTGTTGTAGGCATAAGTTGGAATACTCCGACTGCGCCATAAGGGCTTTTTGAAGCATGGCTGTATCCTGATTCAGCTTTTGCTAAAGATAATGCCAAAGCAGGGTCTACACCCATTTCGACTGAGTGTTTTACTATTTTGTCTTTTACGTGGTTTACAGGTATCTCTGATGCTTCGACTCTCATAGCCAATAATATCACTAATGTAGTGAATACTGCTAGTTTTCTAATCATCTAAATCCTCATTTAATTGTACATTGCGCTCCGCAAAAAATTCGCCTTTTTCAGTTAACTACTCTGTCCAATTTGAACAACGCGGAAAATTTATTATACTCACATGATACACATTCAAGCTCAAAAATCAACCCCCAATGTTCATATTGCTAAAAAAACAATCGCCAAAATTCGCTCATAGTCTTGATATTAAGAAATGTTAAGAATGGTAAATTTAAGACTATATTTTAAAAAAGCGATAATATATTAAATTATTACATAGTCCAAATGGACTATATTTTTTGGGGAAATTTTAAAGAATGATATAAAAATGATATCAGGTCATGATATATTTTGGTTAATATTCATTTACATTTTGTAGAAATAAAATAATGTTTACACTACCATAAATCTTAGAACGAATAAAAATAGGGGATTGTATAAATGGAACTATCTGTTCAATCAATTAAAACAAGCACAAAAAAAGCATATAATGCGCTCAGAAATAGTGATTTTGCTAACAATATAAAATCAATAAAAAAAGAAATACGAGAAATAAATGAATCGGGGAAAGTTTTCAACACGGGTGTGACTGACAATGCCGTTTTAGAACAACTTGCTCCTGCTTCAAAAGGCTTAGAAGATTATGCCAAAGCAAATAATATTAATATAATTTTTCACACCCCTCAAAAACCTATAGAAGCCGGTTCAAATCAATTTGAAAAACCTCTTACAATAACAGCATATAAAAAAGGTGCTTTAAATTCTTATATGGCATCTCGTACAATTGATGGTGACGTTGATAAAATAACAAAAGCTAAAGTAGAACTGCCATCAAGAGGAAAAAAAATTGTTGCAGATATAGAAGACTCTTTTTTAAGACGTGTGTACAGAAATGTTTCTGATATAACACAGGAAATAAATGAAGAAAGACATTCAAATAGCATTGTAAATAAATATTTTGATATGAGGTAAAAGAAGAAATAAAAGCTTCTCACGAACAAATAAGAGAAGGGATAAAGGATTTCTTTAGTGCATTTGTCCCAAAGAAAAAATAATTAAATGTAATATCTAAAAAAGAAGGTGCATAAAAGTCAAAATTTAGCCTTTATTTGATAGGTTCGCTGCTCGCAATATTTTACATAAAAATATGATTATGATAGGCTTAACACCATTCTACCTTTCGAATCTCATATTGCTTAATTTTGACTTTTTAGACCTTTAATAATCGTTTGAAAATCCGAACTTATGTTCATCTTTAAATTTTTGAATTATGCTTTTGCCAATTTGGGCAATACGTGCTTCTTTTTCATCTTCATCATCCTGAGGTGATTTATCGTTTAGAGTAAGTAATAGCCAAATATTACCATTATGAATCATGTGCCTTACAATATCCATCCTCATCCCTCTGTCTGTTTTGATATGCCCTTTTATGTTTTTTAAAGCACCATAATCATCTATTTCTGCTGCGGTAAACTTTGCATTGCCGCCTATAAATTTCAATTTGTTCAAAGTTTCAATTTCAGCTAATTCAAAATTAGCATCCCCATCAATTCTTTCCAAGTTATTTAGACTTTTCAGTTTTGCACAACTAAAGTCAGCATTTCCTCCAATTCGTTTTAAATTCCCAAAATTTTTAATTCCATACTCGCACTTAAAATCTCCGTCAATCTCTTCGAGGCTGCCTAAGTTTTCAAGTAATGACATATGAAATTTGGCATTTCCTCCAATACGCTTTAGCTTATTAAATTCTTTTAGTTTATTACAAGAATTTAAATTCAAATCGCCTCCGATTTCTTCAATATTTCCCAAATCTTCAAGGTTAAATGAGTACGAAAAGTCAGCATTACCGCCGATTTTTTCTAAACCGCCAAGAGTTTTAAATTTAGAAAAGCTGAAATCAGCATTTCCTTCAATTTCTTTTAAATTTCTTAAATCAGTCATTGTTGAACGGCAGAATTTTGCATCACCCTTTATACGCGTAACATTTTTAAATAAATTATTTTCATTTATTCCTAAATCTTCAAAAGTTATATCTTTTGGTTCATCAAAATGAGATAATTCAAATGAGCCATCTTCTAATACTTTTACCCCGATATCAAAATGCTCAAATATTTTTTTATAATCATTGTCTTTTATTGCAGGTTCGATATCCTTTTTAATTGAATCTATTTTAACTTTGAGTTTCTTAGCATCTTGTATTTCTCTTTTTGCAGTGTCACTTAATGAATATTGCTTTCCTTCAATGTGGCTATTAAATTCATCTAAATATTTCACAGGAATTTTGGTATTATTTTTTTCTCCCTGAATTTCTATTATTTTGTCATCTTCAAATCTGACTCCAAGCTTAGGTTTACCGTTTTCTAAATAGATATGGAAATCACCCTGAGAAAGATATGGTTCTGCATTATTAGATTTTGTGCACCAACTGTTATGAGAGAGAGTTTTTAGTTTCTCGACGTTTGAATCAAAATTTTCGGAATCATTTTTCTTAGATGGAATTATTACCCACTTTGTTTCGCCATCTTGAACCTCTGTATCTCCCATATAAAATTCACGCAATTTATTTGTGTATGTTTTTGCAAAATCAAAATTGAGTTTTGGGTTTGTTTTTAAATCTTGTTTAAGTTCGTATATTGTATTTGCTAATACCCCCTTATTCAATACTAGAGGAATATTATCATTATCAGGCTTTAACTCTTTTGTAACACCTTTTAATATCAATAACTTTTCTGTTGAGCTATATTCTTGATTTTCGTTTTCTAAGTAATCTTTCCACTCATCAAGCATAGCAACACGCTGTGCCACTGTTTCAACGGAACGACCATAAAAATCTTTATCATATATTTTTTCACACTCTTCATCTGCCCACTCATATAAATAATCCGCTGTTCTGAATTTTTCAATAGGTGCTTTATATTTTTCTACAACAAGAGCATCTACACCTTTAAATTGACTCTTTTTCATCCCCGTAAAAGATACACTGTCAAAAGGAAGTTGTGCCAATTGAACATTGTTTTTATAAAAATTTTTATTTCTTATACTATAATTATTAAGAGTTATATTATTTAAAATAATCATAAAATTTCTCCAGTTGGATAGTAAATTCTGCCTTTGGTAATATTTTCCCATTCTATATCTTGGTTTGCCAGATTTTCGCTAAGATATATACCTTTTCCGACGGTTTTTAATTTGCCTGTGTCTTCAATATCAGATTTTTGCATATCCAACATTCCACCCACATTTTCAAGATTTTTTAAAGTTTTTACTTTTGATTTACCTAAGAAACAGTCGTTCCCTACTGTTTGCAATTTTCCTAAATCATTTATATTGCTCACTATAATATCCAGCTCACCGCCAATTTCTTTAATTTTTTTCAAAGAAGTAACTTTGGCTGCTCTTTTCGGATTATCCCATATTTCATTAAAGGTTAAATCCCCTTCAATTTTTTCGAGTTCGCCAAAATCATTCAATTTTGACAAATTAAGATTTACATTCCCACCAACTTTTTTTAAATTATAAAAACTTGTTAGTTCAGAGTCTTCTAAATCTATATCACCTTTAACTTCTGAAACTTTTTTAAATAATTCACCTTCACTCAACCCAATATCAGTCAACAAAAGATTACCTGCCTTTGGAAGTTTATATTCCATTAAAGTCAAAGAACCGTCACTGTTATTCTCTGCTGATATTCCAAATGCCTGATATATTGAAGCATAGTCATTAGCTTCTATTTCATTTTTTAATCTTTCTCTTAGCGCATTTGCCTGTAATTTCTTTATTTTAGCTTTACTAATTTCATCTGTTGCGGTTTTAGAAAAATTTTTGAAATTATTTTCGGCAAAATAAGAAATTACGGTATCATAATAAGCAATTGGAATTTGAGTATTATTCTTTTCGCCCTGAATTTCTTCAATTCTGTTCTCATTAAATCTCACACCTATTTTCGGCTGACCGTTTTCTAAATATATATGAAAATCTCCTTTTGACAGATATGGCTCTGCATTGTTTGATTTTGTACACCAAGTTTTGTGAGAAAGAGTTTTTAATTTTGCAACATTTTCTTCAAACTGTTCGGGCTCATGTTGCTTTGAAGATATTTTTATCCACCCCGTATCCTCTCTTCCCGTATCTAAATCATCTATATAAAATGCGCGCAAATTATTTGTATATGTTTTGTAAAAATCAAAAGATTTACTTTTATCTGATTTTAAATCATTTTTAAATGCGTAGACTGTATCCGCCAAAACACCTTTGTTCAAAAGCGGAGGAATATTATCACTATCAGGTTTAAGATTTTTTGTAATACCGTTTAAAATAACTAATTTTTCACAATTTGAATATTCTCGATTTTCGTTTTTTAAATAATTATCCCATTCAGAAATAATACTTTTTCTTTGACTCTTTGTATTCTTTGTTCTTCCTTCATAATCAAAACCAATAATCTTTTCACACTGATCTCCTGCCCAAGTTTGTAAATCATAATTTGTTTTAAATTTTTCAATCGGGGCTTTAAACTGATTTACAACATAACTGTCAATACCTTCAAACTGGTTTTTCTTCATTGACGTAAAACTAATACCACAAGTGTAATACGGCATTACACCAACATCAGAAATTTTACTCATTGGATAAGTTATATGAGCATTTTGGCGTGTTTTTATACAAGAATTTTGATTGTTGGGAATACTTAAATTAATGCGCATATTTATTTAATGCCCATAAAAATATTTTTTGCTATTCAAAAGTGATTTTAATTTGTTTTATCTCTAAGTTTAAGAGGATTTTTTCCTCCAAATTTGTTTCGGACTTTTATAGCGCCCCAAGCTCTATATACACCATTTTCGTATGTTATCAGATAATAACCTCCATCTTCAACATACTCTATTTCAGCATTCATATAGGTATATTCTTCCGGTGGAGTTATCGCTGTTTCTGCATACTTTGTTCTTAATATCTTTCGCATTCTATCTCTAAAACGCTCTTTTGGCATTTTAATTTTTTTATTCTTTTTTTTCTGTTCTTTTCTAAGGCGCTCAACTTCTGCCTGATTTTCTGCAAGTTTAAATACAGGAATTACAGCAATAAGCTTATGCGATTCAATAAGAAGTAAAAACTCTTTATCATCTGACAGAGCCAGTTCATACATCCCCGGAGCAATATAATTTCCATTATAGTCATATATATAATCTGCAAGCTTTAAAACCGGCTCTTTTAAATTTGAGTGTTGATACCTTACTATAGCTTGCTGATATTCCATCAAACCTGACGGATACGTAGGATATAAAAGCTGTTCATCTATGACTCTTACATTTGGTGGTGTGCCCGCATCAATAAGCATTATAAAATCTCCTTAATTAAGATTTTAATGTTTTTGTCTATTTCGTCAAAACTTTTGCCTAATGCACCGGTGTGTCCTGTAAAAATCAATGATATATACTTATTTAAGTCATTATGTTCTTTTATGTAAAGTCTTACGCTTTCTCTCATCAATCGTTTTAGCCTGTTTCGTTTTACGGCTCTTTTATGTGTTTTTTTACTTACGACAAATCCTATTTTGACAGGATTACCCGTTTTATTTTCTTTTCCTGCGTGTAAAGTTATTCCGCCTTTGTGATGGAAGTTTTTAATTTTATAGGTTGCATTAAATGCATATTTATTTTTTAAACGGTTTTCTTGTTTAAGCATATCTATATTATAGGTATAAATAAATTAAAAGTATATAAAATTTTTATGTACCTATATACAAAAATATTATAAAATTTTATATGATTACTTTATTTTTTTTAAAACATTTTTTAGTTTTTCTATTTTTTTTGAACTTGTCCCAATTCCTGTCAAAAGCATTGTCGAAATATTATTTGTAATTTCATCTTCAATATTAAATTTTTCAAAAAGAATTTTTGATAATTCATATCCTGTTAAACCATCTTTTTTGATTAAAATTTTTGTTATATCATCTCCTCCAAAATCAAAATTGGAACAGTTTAATTTAAGTTCACTGATTTTTTCTACCAGCTTATCAATTTTATATTTTCCTTTTGAATTAAGATAATTGATATTTGCTTCAATTGTTGCAATAAGCGGATATGATGGCGAAGTTGTGTTTATTTTATTTAAAAACGGTTGAATATCGTAATCCAAATTAGAATGAATAAGAGCTGTTGGATTAAGCCCTCCTGCCGTTTTGTGAAGTGATTGGACAGTAACATCCGCAATATTGACTGCTGACTGCGGTAATTTATCAGAAAACGGATACAAAGCACCGTGCGCTTCATCCACGATTAAATAAGCATTATATTTATTACAAAGATGTTTTATTTCTTTTATATCTGATACAATACCGTAATAATTCGGTGAAGTTACAATAACAACTTTAATGTTGTCGTTTTTTAAGTAAGGTTCTAATATTTCAGCAGTTGCTTTACTTGGAATTCCCCAATCTTTAATTATTGGCAAATCATAATATACAGGATTGCATCCTGCAAGCTCTACTGCATTTTTATGACATCTGTGGGCATCTTTCCATATAAGAACATTGTCGTTTTTATTCGTTGTGGCAAGAACACCTGTAATAATACCTGATGTAGAGCCGTTTGTTAAGAACAATGTCTGTTTAGTCCCATATACCTCAGAAGCTCTTTTTTGTGCTTTTTCAAGCTCATCTTCGGGATTGTGTGCATCCGTTTCTGAAATGTCGCATTTATAAAAATGCCTGAACTTATTCACAATGAAAAATTTTTGTGAATGTGAAGGCGTAGTAAATAATAATTTTCCATTCTTTTTTCTGAATAAATTTATAAAACTCATAATTTATTATTAAAGTATTGTTTTATTTTTGGGATTAGACTAACTTTAAGTATTTCTCAGGATATATATATTTACCCCTTTACCCCTTTATCCCTACTTGTTTGCAGATTCCATACTCTTTTTCATACAGAACTGAACGAGCGACATTTTATCTACATTGCTTAAACCTGTGAATTGACCTGAAATAATATATTCACCATCATTATTCTTTTCAACACGGATAAGCTGATATTTGCAGTTTACTTCAATTTCATCATTCAATTTAATACAAACTCTGTATGCATATTCAATGTTGATATTTTCTTTTGTTTTGAGCTTCATCCCACCTGCTGATAAATCCAGCGTCTGAACGTGATGTATAGTACCTTCATGCTCAAGTTCAAGATTTTCAAGGAATTTAATACGGGTGTATTTACGTCTTTGTAAAAATCTGTGTTTTTTAGGGTTTGCAATTGATACAGTATTACCCTGAACTTCTTTTATATATGATTCGAAGTAAAGATAGCCGTTGTTTGTCATAGAGTAAAAATCGCATACGTTGTTTTGTAAAAGACCTCTTGGAATATATTTTAATTCCATTGAAAATCCTTCAAGTGATACATCCGTAACTTTTCCCTTGTTTGTATCTTTAAAATCGTGTGGAATAATTGTAACTATTTGATCTTTTTTTATAAGCTCACGCATATTACGCCTTTCTCTACTTCTATCTTAATATGTTAATTCTACCATATTTATTAAAATAAAAAAAGGGGTGGAGGTAAATATGGGGGGGGGGTAAATATTAGGGGTAAATATTAGGGGTAAATATTGGAATATGTATTTGAATTACGTATTTTAGCAAAAAAATTGTGTATTTATTGATATATTGGAGATAATTTGATATCATTTAGTTATGAGTGATGAAATTGAAGAGTTGCAGGCGATATTAAGAGACGATCCTTATAATTTTCAGGCAAGAAGAACCTTGTCTATTGTTTTGTTGGACAATGGTTTTAACTTGGAAGCTAAACAAAATCTGCTTTATTTAGTAAGAACTTTCCCCGAGAATGCCGAACTTTTGTACAATTTAGGTATAGCTTACGAAAAATTAGGGGAGTTTGAAAAGGCAGAAAGAGCCTATCTGAGAGCAATTGTAATTTCTCCGGAGAATGATTTTTATTATAATTTAGGTCTAACTTATATTGAGATGAAGGAATGGGGAAAAGCAATTGTAGCTCTTAAACACGTCGTTGACGTTGAGCCGGATGATTCAAATACTTATTTTAACTTAGGCTTGTGTTTTTTTAATAAGGAAGAATATGAAGTTGCGATAGAATATTTTCAAAAAACTGTCGAACTCAATCCTAAAGACTTATTTGCATATTTTTATTTAGGAAATATTTTCAAAGAATTAGGTCAGTACGAATTAGCAATTTCATCATATCAAAAGGTTGTAGAAATAGCGCCTGATTATAGCTGGGCATATTATAATGTAGGTTCTATAGCTTATGAAATGGGCAACACTGAATTTGCTTTACAATATCTACAAATGACAGTTCATTACAACCCTCATGATATTAAAGCCTATATGCTTATGACACAGATTTATGTATCTCAAATGAGGATAACTGAAGCTATGGATTCTGTATCCACAGGGTTGGAAAACAATCCTCAAAATGGAGACTTACTTTATACTTTATCTCAGATTTTTAAGTTAAATAATGACATAGAAAACTATGAAAAATATATAATCTCAGCCATAGATAACAGACATACGTTAACCTTGTCGTTCGATAAAATACAGAAGGAATATTCAAAACTGAAAGCTCAAATAGAAGAGATGAAAAATCATCCGGATGAACAAATAAATGAAACCGGCTCAGAACAACAAGATATAATATCTGATGAACAAGAACAATATTATGATGAGAATGCGGAATATTCTCAAGAAGTTCAAAATATTATGACGGAAGAACATGAACAAAAAATTCAAGAACGTGATGATGAATATGAAGCAATGATGAGGCAAATTGAAGATGAAGTTGAAGATGATGTTGATTATGCTGAAGATATTGAAAATGAAGGAGAACAGCAACTATAATATATCAATAGGATCAACATCTATTGCCATTCTGATATCTTTAGGCAGTTTTATCGTTTTGAAAAACTGAGCAATAAATTTGTGTCCTTTTTCGTGCAATTTGTTTTTTAATAAAATCTGATAGCGATATAGACCGTTTATCCTTTCAATTACACAGTTTGAAGGGCCAAGCATTTCCAGATGTTCAGAAAAACCATATTGGTCGATAAGCTCCTGTAGTCTGTCTGCAATTGCTTCAACTGATTTTTCTGCTCTGTCGTTGTTATCACAACTTAGTATAACTCTGATTATTTGTGTGAACGGCGGATATACAAATTCTTGCCGAGATTTAATTTCTGTTCTGTAAAATTTCTCGTAATCTTGTTCTTTTGCACTATCCAGAGCATAAAATTCGGGATTGTATGTTTGAAAAAGAACTTGTCCTTTTTCTTTCCCTCTTCCTGCTCTTCCCGCAACTTGTGTAAGAAGCTGAAAACCTCTTTCTGCAGCTCTGAAATCAGGCAGGTTAAATGTCGAATCGGCACTGATTACACCAACAAGTGTTACATTCGGATTATCTAATCCTTTTGCAATCATTTGTGTTCCTATTAAAATATCAATTTCTCCGTTTTGAAAACGGTTCAATATTTCAATATGAGCATTCTTTTTAGTAAGTACGTCACTGTCTATTCTTTCAATTTTTGCATTTGGATATAATTCTTTAAGCAATAATTCTACCTTTTGAGAACCGAGTCCGCTGTTTCTTAGTGCATCTGCACCACAAGACGGGCAAACATCAGGGAAATCTTCAACGTGATTACAGTAGTGGCATTTTAGTTTTTTATCTCCAGCGTGCCATATTAGAGGAATTGCACAGTTTGGACATTCTATTACGTGTCCGCAGGCTTTACACTGCGTTGAAGTTGAAAAACCTCTACGGTTTATTAAAATTATTACCTGATGGTTATGTTCAAGAGTTTCATTGATGGCTGTTTGCAATGGCTTTGATATAACACCTCTGTAGGCAGGTCTTTGATGCTCCTGCATATTTATTATTCCAATATTTGCCAATGGTGAATTGTTAAATCTGTGCGGCATTTCAAACAGATTATTATTGTTTGATGCGTAATAATATGTTGAAATATCAGGTGTTGCAGAACCAAGAATTAAAGGTGCTCTGTGAAATTGTGCTAATTTTTGTGCTACAACTTTTGCATCATATCGTGGTGCAGGATTAGCCTGTTTGTATGCGCTTTCGTGTTCTTCGTCAATGATAATTAAACCAATATTTTGTAGTGGTGCAAAAACTGCCGAACGAGCTCCTGCCAAAATACGGATTTCATTTTTATAAAGTCTTTGCCATACGTCATATTTTTCGCCGTCAGATATGCTGCTATGCCATATTGCAACGTCATTGATACCAAATTTTCTTGCTATTCTTTGGGTAAGTTGTGATGCTAAGGCTATTTCAGGTGCTAAAAATAAGACATTTTTACCTTCATCTAAAGTATCTTTTATTAGTTTAAAATACACTTCTGTTTTTCCTGAAGCTGTTACACCGTGCAGCAAAATCGGATTAGGTGATTTTATTTTCTTTTTAATTCCTTCATAAGCTGTTTTTTGTTCTCCTGAAAGCTCTGACAGCGGTTCGATTTTGTTATCTTTAAATATTGTCAGAGGGTTTCTGTAAATACTCTCTTCAATCAGTTTTACACAACCTAAATCTGCAAGTTTTTTTATTGTTGCTCTTGTTGTTTTTGCTCTGTTTTCAAAATCTATAAGAGGAGATTTGCCCGAAGTTTTTAATAATTCTAATATTTCAATCTGTCTTTTTGTTGCTCCGTCTGATTTTACATATTCTATTGAATATTCAGTCTTTGAGCTTTTTTCAATTAATTTGACCGGTATTGCAAGATTTAAAACATTTATTAAATCTGTGCAGTAATAATTCGCAACCCACTCTAATAGTTTGAAATATTTTAGGGTAAATAAAGGGGTTTCATCTATGATTTCTTTTATTTTTTTTGGTTTGATACCTTCTTCCATGTAGTCAGAAAACCCGACTACAAAAGCTTTTATTAAACCTTGACGGCCAAACGGTACTTTGACCGCTTGACCAATCATGATTTTGTCTTTTATTTCTTCGGGAATTAAATACCCGAAAGTCTTCACTCCCAAACCTTTAATATTTACAAGTACGAGAGCGTAGTTCATTATTCCATAAATTCTTTCTTTGCTTCTTCAATAGCATCTATTAATGTGTCTAAATGCTCAGGAGCAATCGTAACACCTTTTTGTGTTGGTCTCCAATTTTCACCGCCATCTGTTGTGTAGAAAATTCTTAAATCTACATAACTTCTGCCTTTATATTCATTTACTGCAACGTGTAATTTTTCTCTTTCACTTCTGTCTATAGCTGTAATTAATTTTGATGAATCTGCCATAATTGCTCTCCTCTTTTTCCAAGTCTTACAAATAAATTATAGCACTAATAAATAAATATGTCAGTGTGATAAATATTATTGTAAATTATAGTTTAGCAAACTTCGTTTGCTAAACTATAATTTTCTACTAGCAAAAAATATAATCTTCATGTTTTATATTAGTGATATGAAAATTAATACTTATACAAATAATATACCCCAAAATCAATCATCACCCATTTTTGGGCGTAAACTCAGGAATGATGAAAAGCCTCATTATGAAAAAACAATGAATGATGCTTTTGATTATTTAGGGATCAATAATCGTGCATTGATTGTTCACGGTTCATCATTCCCAAGCAATATAGATGATAAAACTCCAATATCATCCGAATATTATTCAACAAAATTAACATCAAAAAATCCTTACATTGGTTCGCCTTATTTAGCAAAAGAATTTACAGATTTTGTAAAAATGAACGGATTTAATGTTATACAACTCGGTCCGAATGGAAAACTTAACAAACGGGATAAATCACCATATCACGCATCTGTTTTTGCCAAGAACGAATTATTCTTAGATTTTGATGCATTAAAAACAGATAAATATGCAAATATACTGTCTGACAAGGATTGCGAAGATATAGATATAATCAAACATAACACTTATGAAAACTATGATATGGCGGACTTTGATGAAGCAAAATCAATTTCCAAAATAGTCACAAAACGTGCATATAGTAACTTTAAAAGAAAACTGGACAGCGGAGACAAAAAAGCCGAAGCTTTAAACAAAGAATTTAATTCTTTTAAAGAAAAAAATGATTATTGGTTAGAAAAAGACAGTGTATTCAGATTATTTTCGGACATACACGGCTCTGACAATTTTGAGAAATGGGATAACGATTTAGACAAAAATATTATATCAAAAATGAATGAGGGCGATCCTGCAGCAATTGCAAGATATAATCAGGTTAAAAACAAACCAAGATCCGCTCATAAAATAGATGAATATAAATTTATTCAGTTTCTTATAGAAAAACAAGAAAAAGAAGACAAAGCTAATCGTAAAGATGACGGCATAAAATACGCAGGGGACTTACTTGTAGGATTTTCATTCGCTGACGAATGGGCAAATCCTGACGCATTTTTAAAAGACTGGCGTGTCGGATGTCCTGACGGGGGCAAAAATGGCGGTCCTCAATTGTGGAATATTGCAGTTCTTAATCCAAAAACTTTATTTAATAAAGACGGTTCACTTGGAGTATCAGGGCAATTGCTCAAAAACAAAATCGAAAGAACTATTGATGGTGTCGAAAACATAAGAGTTGACCACGTAATGGGGCTGGTTGATCCATATATATATAAATCATCAATGGTTAAAGAAGATGGAACAATTGATTTTAGCCAAAGAAGTTACATGTCACACTTAAAATCAATTGATCCTGACCATAATTATGCAAAGATTATGCACAAAATTCTTCTTCCAACTTTAAGAGAACACAATATTGACCCTAAAGATGTTATTTGGGAAGATTTAGGTTCTCAAAGTTCAACATTCCAAGATGTATTTTATGGCGGGAAATTTGAAGGAAAAGTTTATGAAGACGAAAAATTACAAGGCATAATGTATTCAAAAGGGTGTAAAATGGAAGGGGTAACAGGACCAAGGTATAGTTTTATGTCTACTCATGATAATGAACCTTCCGCACAACTTTTAAACCAAGATTGGATATATGGAAATGACGGATGGAATCCTTTATATCTGGCAGGATATCTTGTCCCTCCATACAATGAAGAACAAGCTAAAAAATCAGCTAAGTTCTG
>OMPX01000019.1 GCA_900313115.1 uncultured bacterium | reverse complement strand
TGAAAGTCGTCTTTTAGACTTTCTCATTATGAAACATATACAGATGAGTGATTACGGAGAGTCGGAGCGCAGCGTGTCGGTGTTACTGAAAGACCGGCTGCTACCTTAGCAACTTCTAATAATATTTATTATGTGCGAAAATTGCTATAAAACTGCATATATAACCTAAGTTTATTTTACAGTAGTTAACTAATCCGTTTTTCCGGCTCTATAACCGCAATATGCATATATGGCAGGAAGAGCAGTATCTAAATGTAAGTTTTGAATTATTGGTAATCTTGCTAAAGTTAATGCTCCGAGAGCATCATCAGCATTCACAAGACAATCCTTGAAAGTAAGTTTTCTGTCAGGTTCTTTATCTTTTGGATCAAATACCAAATTCGAAACTTGCGCTGCCCCAAACATACCAACAACTAATCCGCCCAGAACTGATGCAACCTTAGTCACAGGATTATTAAATTTGTTACTTGATTCAGGTAATTTCAGAACACCGCCTACAATCCATGTTGGGATTGATGCGTTCAAAAATTGAAATACTCCTTCTTTAAATTTGTTTTTATTTGTTTTTTTATCTTCTCCAATCATGCCTGCAACAGTTCCGCCTGCAACAGATGTACCGGAAAGTATCAACATATCCTGAAGCCCGTATTCCATTTTTAAAGGATTTTTTATTTTTCGATTTTTCATCATTATTGCAAGCGGAATAGCCGTACCTGCAACAGCACCAATGCCTGCACGCATTTTTGTATACACATTATTATTCATTTTTGATGGGGTTGATTGAACGCTATCTATCATTTCTTTTCCCTAACTGATTATCGGCTTTATTAAGACAACCGATATATCTATTCTCATAGTATAAACCCAAGCCACACTACTACATTATTAAATATACAAAACAATTGTTAGTTTTTTGTTAGGAATATGGGGGAATTTTTTTATAAAGTAAATATTGAACATGAAAAATTGAAAGTTGAAAATGGAAAGTAACGTCAGGCAATGTTTGACAACATAAAGCAGGTTGCATCGTTTGATGCACCAATTTCAATTCCCATCGATGCATCTAAAACAGCACCCTAATACTAAATACAATGCCTTATTGCCGTAATTCTTTTATTTATCTTTAAATATAAGCTCCATACCTAAAGCAAGGTTGGGTAAAACCCAACAATATTTTAAAAAATATAGTCGTAGAGTGGGTAAAGCGAAACGTACCCACCAATAAAAAAATCGTTTCAAATTAAATATTTTGCCACTCTACTTTTCTAAATATTTACTACAATGTTATAAATTCGTAACGAATTACCCCCAATTTACCCCCAACTCCCCAATTTACCCCCCAATTTACCCCTGCCCGAACCAATCAGACATTTTTGTTATTATAGACGGATTTTCTTTGTATGCTTCTTTTTCTAATATATTTTGTCGATAATCAGACCAAGGATTTAGTGCGCTAAAGAAATTCACTGATTTATAATCAAGCATTGCTTTATAGTATTCATCTGCCTTTGCCTCTTCCTCCGAAGTCAGTTTACCTTTTTTATCAATTACTTCTTGATAGTGTTTTGCATCAATAACTATTGGAATATCATTATATGTTGCTTCAGGATTATTAAGCAGCGTATGCAGAGCAGTTATGTAATCTTTCAAATTAACTTCTACAGCTCCGCCCATTAATTTAATTCTTGTGTCGTCATATTTGTTCCCATTATTTTGAATATCTTCATATATTGCGTCAAACGAGTCTTTTGCATTAGCTTTTTCGATATTTTTCTTAATTTGGTTTAGTGTCACAAAATTAACTTTCTTTATTCCGTCTTGAGAACGTGCAACTGTTTCATATTGTTTCGCGTGCACAAGTTCGTGTTTAATTTTTTTGTCAATATTTCTGCTTAAAATAGGGTCATTAATTGTATTTTGGTTAAACTGAATTTTGCCTGACATTGGGTAATAAAATGCTTCTGCTGTCTTAGGGTAAATCATTTTTTCTGCCATTTTTGCATTTGTGTCAGTATTAATTTCGTTAAAGGTTTGTGTTAATTTTTTATTATTTTCATCTGTTTTTGAATTTAAATATTTGCTAATTGCAAAAGTTGCACAACTGCTTATTACTGCTGCAATACCAATATTTTTAAACGATTTCCCAAATGCTTTTGCGAGTTGTCCTTTAGGTGAGCTGCAAGCTTTGATTAGCTGCCCTAATCCATAAAAATACCCTAGATACATCGGTATTTGTGCTGTAAACATACCTATATTTCTTGATGCCAAATTCCCTTTTGTATCAATCTCTTCTTGATTTTTCACACTGTTTATAAAGCTATCGGTTAATGTTTGTTTGTTATAAACTGCAGGCGTAGTGTTATTCTGACAAATATTTTGTCTAAAATTGGATAAATAACTAAACTTTTGCGCATCAGAACTAACACTAACCATATTTATATAAAAACAATTAAGCCTTTAAAATTGCTTAATTGTAACTATTAATAATTATTGTGTTGAATAAAAACATAGTTTTAATCAAAAAAACGGATGATTTGTAATAATTACAAATCATCCGTTTTGTATTTATGTTATAAATATTTATTTTCCGATTTTACCTGCTTTTGCCAATTCAGTATAAGCAATTGTTGCAATTGATTTTTGACCATCGTGTGTTAAGTCTTGCTTAGATTGAGTATTTGGCAAATAATTTTGGAATGCATATTTATATTGTTCGTGCGGATTTGAATTAATATTATCCAAAATATTTCTTGACGCATTTATAACTTCGCCATCACTGTTTTGAGCAGGGATTTCAATTCCGAATTTATCTTTCATAATATCAACAGGAACCCAACGGGAACCGTCTTTATTTAAGAGAGCCGTGCCTGTATCGTGTACAAATGCGTGTTTGCCTCCGCCATAAATTCCGATAGAATTGTCTTTTCCTACCATTTTGCCGTATGTATGAGCATAATCAACAATTTGACCAACATTTCTTGTTAATACTGTTGGGAATGGGAAATCAGCAATAATTGCACCATTAGGAAATTCTTCTGATGCAGGTATTTCTTTTCCTCTTAGGTATTGAGTATATTCAGTAGGAGTTGTAGCAAAACCTTTTATTCCGTGTTCTTCAACAATTCCTCTTGCTGCTTTGTCGACACCACAATCACTATGAGCAAAAGCAAAACCTATATCTTCTGATTTTGCACCGTTATCTTTTAGATAAGTAACAATTGGTCTGTAGAAATCCTGAATTGCATCTTCATATTTCTTTGATAATTCTGCTTTTGTCATAGAACATCCGCCTTTTACTTGTTCAGGTTTAATGTTGCTATTACCGACAGCCCCCATTCTTGCACTTGGAACATATCCATACGCACCTTTCCATAAGTCTTGTGTAGAGATTTCTTCAGGTTTATCTGCCCAACCGACAAATTTAAATTCACCTTCTTTAGGGAAGATTACAGGTTTAGACCAACCTTTAGCCATAACTGCAGTTCCTAATGAAGTTTCAGAAATGGCTGCTTCGTTGGGTTTGAAAGGTTTTATGAATGCTAAACCTTCTTCAAGTTTTCCATCCTCAATCATATTTAAGGCTGTTTTATATGCTTCTGTTATTTCAGGCTTTGTTGGGTCTAAATCTTCAGACATTGAACGCATAAGAATATTCTTTTGCGTAATTGGAATATTTTTTAAATTTTCAGTTTTCTTTGATAATGTTTCACCTGTTCTTACAATATTTTTGAACGTATTTGGTTCTGCCAGCAAACTTAATCCTTTTACCATTGGTTGACTCCTTATATTATTATACTTAGTACAATGGCTGTAAAAAATAAATTTGCTAATATTCTATACATAACCTTAATATTTAGAAAATAAAAAAGACTGTCAAAGACAGTCTTTTTTACTTGTTGAGAGTTGAGAGGAGATATTTTTTAGAAACTTGTATTTAATCTGCGTCTTCCAGAGTATGATGAAATTTCTTTTTGTGCTTCTTTTTGCTGATCATCAAATGTTATTGTACTGTCTTCAGGAAGTCCGTAGTGTTGAGGAGCTGCTTCATCATTGTGTTTAGCTTCTTCTAACCTTAGAGTTTTGAAGAGTTCAATATATCCGTTTGCCAAATCTTTTCTAACTTGGTTGAAGCCAACATCATTATGTCTGTCTTCATCATCAATTGAATCTTGATATTCATCGTATTTGTCACGTAGAACCGCTATTTGTGATACAACCGTATCTTTTAGCGATTCATCGACATCTTCGTCTAAAAGAAGTTGATCTGCACGTTTTTTCAGTGTATCAATCAGTTGTGCGGTTAGTTCAGGTGATTCGAAAACATTATCAAGAGATACTTTACCATTTTTGACTTCTTCATTTGTCATGAAAGTTCCTACTACATCAAGAACATTGTTTTCATTTACGCCTGATGCTGATAGATTTGGTTTTTCCAAACCGCTATTTAATATAGTTTCTACCCATTGGTCAGATACAGCCTTAGCACTGTCTAATCTTGCCTTGTTGTAGTCAGCATATTCTTTATGAACTAATTTTGATAATTTTGCCTGATCAAATTTGTTGTTAAGAATATCGTCACAGTATTCAACGCCTTCTTGTGGTTTGCTTGCATATTCTTGTTTTATTTTATTTACATCGACAATTTTGCCGTATTTGTCACAGTATTTTTCTATCAATGATAATCTTGCATTAAATTGAGCTCCATAATTTTCACTATCCGGCGCATCAATTCTTCCATTTCCTCCCGGTACGGATGATTGCGGAGCATACGGATTATTATTTGGATTAACCTGTGTATTTGGATTAACAGGGGTTGGGTTAATAGGAATAAACGGATTATTCGGATTAACACCTTGCGCACCGTTACCATTTGGACTGATAGGTGCAGATTGATAAGACGGCAGATTAGATGCAACTCCCGGATTATTAACAAATCCATATCCGCTGCTTGTAAATTCTTTTGCGTGATCCATTGCTAAATGTAGGGATAAAATTCCTTCTCTGTTAACTAAGGATTGACCACCAAAACTACTTGGATCAATAAAATCTGCGTAATTGAATGCACCAACAAGATGGCTTGGCTCATTTGCCATTACCGGAACATTTGCAAATGTAAATAACTCTGCGTTTTGTAATGTTGTTGGTTTCCAAGTTCCATTATCAATATACCAAAGCCCATTTGGAAAGTTAATACTCATATTTAATTCCCCCATTTAATTCCCCGTACTCATATAAAGTTTTTTTTATTTCATGAATTGACTTTTTAAAAATACATGTTTACAAAACTTAACAAACATGGGAAACCATGCCACGACTGAGTTTGGCATGATTCAGATATATCAATATTTTTGGTTTTTAGACAAAAATAAAGGATGATATATAATCATCCTTTATTTTGTTATTTTTATTTATACAGTCCAATTTCCGGGACTGTTAACAAATCCATATCCGCTGCTTGTAAATTCTCTTGCGTGATCCATTGCTAAATGTAGGGATAAAATTCCTTCTCTATTCACTAAGGATTGACCGCCAAAATTGCTTGGATCAAGAAAATCTGCGTAATTGAATGCACCAACAAGATGGCTTGGTTCATTTGCCATTACAGGAACATTTGCAAATGTAAATAATTCTGCGTTTTGTAATGTTGTTGGATTCCATGTTCCATTGTTGTTGTACCAAAAACCGTTTGGAAAACCGATAGTCATAGTTAATTCCTCCAAATATAATAATGTGTAATACTATTTTCTTAAAAGCGATACTTTCCAATATCTAATCATTTCAATTAGGTTACGTCATCTTGGCACTATCAGTAAACTGCGTATAGAAGTTATACACAATTCAAATCTTGATGTGTTACGACACGTGCAGTATGCTTTTAACTTAACTGAAAACTAAAAGTTTTTCGGACTATTTTGAGGTTTATTTCATTGCCGAGCAAATAGTCGTAGTTAACCTAAATCCGTTCATTAAACGTATCTAAATTGACTCCTTTTAATTCCCGTACTTCTATAAAGTTTTTATATTTTTTCAAATTGACATTTTATTAAAAAGTGTTTTACAAAACTTAACAAACATGGAAAATCAGTACAGACATGAGTTTCCCATGTTTCGCTTATAGTCTGGGCATGAAAAGGTGTTGCATTTTTTCTAAAAATAGTTAAACTTTATAATGTCGATAATGTGTTATGTTTAAAAGATTAAAATTTTAAGATAAAATAGGAGGTGTAAAAGTTAGTTTTTAAGGAGAGGCTAATATGAAAATTGCGGTATTGTCGGATATACATGGTAATCTACTTGCATTAGAGGCAGTCTTAGAAGATATAAAAAGGAAAGAATGTGATAAAATACTATTTTTGGGAGATTATGCCCTTGCAGGACCGGAACCCGGTGATACAGTTAATTTTTGTATGAGTCTGTCTAAGCGTGACAACATAGAAATGATTCAGGGTAACACTGATAAGATGATTGCTGACTATAGTGAAGAAATTTATAATAATGTAGCAAAAGGCGCACCTATAATGGCAAATGCACTAAAAGAGGAGGCAGAAACTCTCAGTGAAAACCAGATAAAATTTTTAAAGGAATTACCGGCACAAAAGGAGCTTACTGTTGATGGGGTAAAAATCCTCATGGTTCATGGTTCACCACGAAGAAATAATGAAGATATTATGCCAACGACTCCGCTAGAGGAGGTAGAAGAAATGATTAGCGGTGTTGATGCAGATTTAATTCTTTGCGGGCACACCCATATTCCATGCGGATTCCAGACAAACACGAAGCAAACAGTTGTAAATGATGGTAGTGTCGGAAGACCTTTTACGGAAAATCCTGAAGCGTGCTATGCTGTCATATCAACCAAAGGTAGCGGTGAATACGAGGTTGAGCATTATTTCGTAAAGTATGATAATTATCAAGCAGCAAAAACATTGGCACAACGCAAATTTGACGGGGCGGACAAAATTGCTCACATGCTGATTCATCCTACTCACAGACATTTTTAATTGAATATTTAAAAAGTGGTTAAGTTGAAACTTAACCACTTGATTTTTATTTAGTTCTTACCACAACAATTTTTATATTTTTTACCGCTTCCGCAAGGGCAAGGCTCGTTTCTACCAACCTTTTTTGTTTGTACGGTATTTGTTTGTTCTGATTTTTTATGTGACATAACATCTTCTTCTGCGATGTCTATTGATGTCGAAAATACTGTTGAATGGTACAGAACTGATGTCGATGAATATATTTTTCTTTTTAGAAATTCTGATTTATACGTAGATATAAGACTATCTAAAGTATAGTCAGTACCTAAGAAATGATTAACTTTTTTCATAAAGTTTGGATATTTATCTGCGACTCTTCTTATAATTCTGTCTGATATTGCGTCATTTTTTAAGAAATAGTTTAAGCATTCTTTTTGATTTTCAATATCCGGTCTGCCGTTAACTTCAAATATATTGCAGAAGGTTTTGTAGAACGGTATAGAATATAGTCCTAATTCTTCATCCATAATAATACCTACGTCATAAGTTTCTTTATGAGAAGAAAAACCTCCAAGTGAATTTTCAATGAAATCGTCATAACCGTTATTTAATTCTTTGATGGTGAAAAACTTATATTCATCCAAAGGTTTTTTAGCTTCTTCAAAATCAAAATCTTTGGCATCATCGTCACCATTAAGAATGCCGATTACAGTGTCTGTGAATTTATTAGTTGTAATAAATTCATCAGATTTAAATACTTCTTTAAATTTTTCTGACATTGTTTTTATATCATTTTTGATTTCTTGTTCTTTTTCTTCGTTATCCTGATAAACAAGCCATGGTGATTGAACAATTTTTATTATTGCATATTTTATTGCTTCTTTGATTTTATTTTCAGGAAGAACATTATCAATCCCTATCATAAAGTATTCATCTTTAAATTTAAAAATACGTGCAACAATAAATTCGCCAAGCCCTATTCCTCTAAAATTAGTCATTTTAGTTAATGATAAAACGGTATATTGTTTTTCATTTGTAATATTAAACAATTCAAATCCGTTCTTTAAGACTTTTTCAATTCTGAAGATTGTATATTGTGCTGACAATAAGCTTTTTGCAATATCAGGATTTGATAAATTTTCACTTTCGTTAAACAATTCAATAATAGATTTTGCAGGTTCTCCCAAATTTCTTTCAAATACGTATGGGATAAACAATTTTTCCATTTGTGCAGGTGACGGATTTAGCGTTCCCATAGTAGATAAATATTCTTTGAAGTCATCTTTTGTAACTTCACTGTCTTGAACAAATTCAAATAATTCTTTTATTACACTATTTATATCATTTAGTTTATCTATAACAACTGTCATATATTCTCTCCCCATTGGTACGTATAATAAAAATACTATAAGCATAGTTGAATAACAATACCCATACAGTCAATTGAAAAATAGTTAAGATAGTGTGATTTTATTATGGAAAGGAGACTATAAATATGGATTATGATTATATAAACCAATTAAATAAACCGTTTTTACAACCACAACCAATCGTTTTCAAAATTGTTTGGCCGATTTTATATGTGCTAATGTTCTTATCACTATATGTTTTTCTAAAAGAGGAAAATAATACTTCAAAAATGCAGGGTGTAGTAATATTTATAATTCAGCTATGTCTAAATTTGGTGTGGAGTCCGGTATTTTTTTATTATAAAAAGATTTTCTTGGCATTATGTATTTCAGTTTTGTTGACAATAGCTGCAGGAATTATGATTGTACATTTCTATAAAGAATCACCATTGGCAGGATGGTTAAATATACCATATTTTGTATGGCTATTATTTGCGGATTATTTAAATTTACATATATGGTTATTGAACAGAAGTTAATATTTTTAAAATTCAATACAAATAATATTTTTTTGTTGAATAAAAATCTCTATGTGGTACTATTGCCTTAAGGAAAGGACATCTGTATGAATATATTATTTGTGATTGATAAAATTGAGCTAAAATATTTTGAATTTAATAACCTTGTAACTAACTTCTGGATAATTAAAGAATTTTTAGAAAGAGGACATAAGGTATATATAACCACAAACAACAGATTATATTTAAAAGATTCTACTGCATGTTCATTATGTTTTGAATCATATTTGGAAAATGGAAATATATTCTACAGAAAAAATATTCTTGATTTAAAGGTAGATGATTTTGAATTGGTAATGTTCAGACCTGATCCGCCTGTTGATACAGATTATATCAATGCAACATATATTTTGGATTTTGCAAAAAATACTAAAATAATCAACAATCCGACCTCAATAAGAGGATTTAACGAAAAACTTCACGCAACATTATTTTCAGAATTTATGCCAAAACATATAGTTACTGCATCAAAAGATAAAATTGAAGAATTTTTAAAAGAATGCGGCGAAATCATATTAAAACCGTTAAATAAATGTTTTGGAAGCGGTGTTATGTATTTGCATCAGGGCGATCCTAACACAAGAACAATAATTAACGGAATGACAAATGATGAAAATTCGGTAGTAATGGTTCAGCAATACATTCCTGCCGTTAAATATGGTGATAAACGTGTTCTGACTTTAGGCGATACCGTTATGGATGAATGTGTAATGAAATTACCGACATCTGACGATTTCAAATTTAATACACATAGTGATGATTTTATTAAAAAAGGTGTTTTGTCTGAAACAGAACGTGAAAACTTCACAAAAGTTGCCCAAAAATTAAATAGTATGGGTATTTATATGGCAGGTTTAGATGTGGTTGACGGGCAAATCATTGAAATCAATGTGACAAGTCCTTGTTATTTTATCAAAGAAATAAATAACAATTTCTGCACAAACATTGAAAAGAAGATTTGTGATTACATCCTGTCATTTGCACAAATCCAAATCCCTCATCAAACAAAAGTTGAAGTCGGAAATACAAGTTATAAATATAAAACGGAAATAGTCTAATCAAGAAAATCGGAATCGTCCATATCTATTTCAAGATTGTCATCATCTTGATCATCAGACATTTCAAGAAGGCTTTCTTCTTGTTTTTTATCTTCATCTTTTTTATTTTCTTTTTTTCTTTTTCTTGCAAAAACTCCCATTCCTCCGCCTGCTTCAGGGTCGGATGAATAAGATTTGAATGGATCACTGCCGCTTATACCAAATGCCATATTTTTCTCCTGTATTTTTTATCATTATAAATTATTTTTCGGGTTTTGTACAGTTTTCAAAAATTTCTACAGGTGGGTAATTTATCTTTTATTTTTATATATATATGATTTTTCTATGAAATTGAAATATTTTTTACTATTTTTGTTTTTATGCTCTGCATGTACATTTGCAGAAGTTCAAAATAAATATAATGTTTTTAGAACGCCTGACAAGATTCAGTCTGATATACCAAATGATGTTCCTACTCTTTTTATACTTGATTATTCAAACAGTATGAATGAATATTTGCTTGATAAAACAAAATATGATTTGTTGTTAGACAGTATGCGAATTATTTTATCAAAAATGTCGCCTCAAAATAAAATTGGAGTAAGAGTATATGGTCAAAGATGGGGGTTTACACCAATTGATGCGTGCAGAGCTTCTAATTTGGTTGTTCCCATTGGAATAAATCCTTATAGTGAAATTTCAAAAGTTTTATCAAAATATTCTCCAAGAGGAATGACGCCTATCACATATTCACTCAAACAGGCAGTAAAAAACGATTTTAAAAATATTCAGGGAGAGAAACATATTATCCTCATAACGGACGGCGGAGAAAATTGTGATGAAAGCCCCTGTAAATATGCTATGGAACTGATTAAATACAGAAAAGATATAAAAATTGATGTAATAGCCTTCAATCTTGATAATGACGAAGATTTAGAACAGCTTGAATGTACTGCGGTTGTCACAAAAGGCAAATTATATCAAGCTGATACAAAAGCAGAACTTGTCAGAAGTTTAAACAGTGCTTTTAAAACTCAGAAGAATGTTGATGCCAAGATTTTGTATTAAACCATAATATCTGATAAAATAAATTTATGGATATTGGGGTAAAAATTTCTAAAGCAACAAAAAGAAATTGGGAAAGATTGAATTTAACTGAAGAAGAAATCGCTCTCAAATTGACTAGCAGAGCTAATAAATCTTTTTCAAAAAAACATATTATTCCAAAAGAATATTTTTCTGATAAATCAAATATTAAAATCGTTAAAAATTTGTTAGAGTATATTTCACAAAAAAATATTTCAATTGAAAATGCTATATACAACTTAGTAATAAATCATTTATTAAAATATAAGTTGATAACAATAAAAGACAATAAAATAGACTCATCAAATAAACACTTAAAAAAAATATTATCTGAATTTAAGAAAAACAAACTAAACAAAGAATTACTAAATTTTAATTTACCAAATAATGAAATTGATATTTTAGGAATAATTTATCAATGTCTTATGCAGGAAGGCAGCAAAAATAAAAAAGGTTCATATTATACCCCGCAAAAAATTATTCAAGACTTCTTACAATACATAAAAAAAGATACAATATTACTTGACCCTTGCTGTGGAACAGGGAGTTTTTTGATTAGTTTGGGAGATAAAATTAAAAATCCAGAAAATATATATGGAGTTGAACTTGATAAAATTTCATCTTTTATAGCAAAAATAAATTTAATAGTGAAATATAAAAATATAGATTTTGAACCTAATATTTATAATATGGATTTTTTAGAAAACGATATTATTAAAATTTTAAAAGATAAAAATATAAATCTTATTGCCACAAATCCACCATGGGGAACAAAATATGACAAAAATTATTCGGAAAACTTCCCTCAAATTTTTTCAAAAGAATTATACTCATATTTTATAGTTCAGGCAGAAAAAATTTTATCAAAAACCGGTTTATGCTGTTTAATTTTACCTGAATCAATTCTAAATATAGGTGTTCACAAAGATATAAGAAAATTTATTCTTGATAATTTTAATATTCTTGAAATAAATCCGTTAGGAAAAATTTTTAATGGAGTGCTATCTGATATTGTATCAATGAAATTATCCAAAAATTTCAATACAAAAGGTCTTGATAAAACAAAATTCTTATCAAATAAAAACTATGTTTTTAATATTACTGATAATATAAGTCAGGAAATAATTGATTTTATTTTTTCTCAAAAATATATGACCTTAAAAAATAGCAAATGGGGCTTAGGTATAGTAACAGGAAATAATACAAAACATATAAAAAAAGATTTTAAAATCGGAGAAAAAATATACCGTGGTAAAAATATAGAAAAATATTTTATCTCAGATAATGATGAATATATTGAATATAAAAGAGAAAATTTTCAGCAGGCAGCACCTGATGAAATATATAGGGCAAAGGAAAAACTTATTTATAAATTTATATCGAAAGATTTGGTATTTGGATATGACAATAAGCAACGATTAGTTTTGAACAGTGCAAATATTCTTATCCCTACAATTGAAACACATACAATTAAAACTGTTTTAGCTTTTTTAAATTCTAAACTATTTAATTTTATTTATAAAAATAAGTTTAATGCACTCAAGGTTATCAAAGGAAATCTACTACAATTACCGTTTCCTGCACTTTCGGAAAATAACAGAAATTTGTTAGAAAATCACGTAAATAATTATTTAAAGAACAAAAACAAAACCGATTTAGATATGATTGATAACCTTGTGTATAAAAGTTTTAAATTACCTGAACAATATGTAAAAATTATCCAAAATTACTAATTATCTTTTTTATATTCTTCGTAAAAACCTGTATCTTTAGCCGTTTTTTCCTGATTTTCTATAACTTCCAATATTTTATCTTTTTCAAGTTTATCGTGAACTTGAGAGTTTATTTCACCGCCTATCAAAACTAACATAGAGGTAAAATAAAACCAAATCATCAGCATCGCAAAAGCAGCAATTGAACCATAAACAAAGTTATAGGTATGTAATTTGTTAACATATACAGAAAAACCTCCTGATGCAATCAACCAGATTACACAGAAAAATAATGCCCCCGGAATTGCACTTTTGCATTTTAACTCTTCACTCCACGAAACGTCAGGAAAGATATAATAATGTAAAAATGCCATTACAAACAATGCCAAAAAGGCAATTGGCCATCTTACCGCAAGTAAAATATTTGCGACATCCGGTGTCATAAAAGTATATGCAATTAAAAATCTTGTGATTATCTTACCAAAGATAATTATATTTATACTTAAAGATAAAACTAATGTGTTAACAATAACCATAACAAGAGAAAGTAATCTTGTATATAAAAATGCTCTTGTTTCTTTCACTTTATACGCTCTGTTAAGCCCTTTAATTACAACTGCAAGTGCGTTTATTGAAAGGAAAAAAGTTATCAACAAACCGAAAAACGCTACAAAACGTCCGCTTGTAAAACCTAATACCTGATTTAACACAGAATGTATCAACAATAATGATTCAGCAGGCATTACTTTTTCCAAGAATAAAAACAACGGTGTCATATAATAATTTTTGCCCATCAAAGTGAATAATGACATCAAAAATAACATAAAAGGAAATATACCAATAACAAGCATATAGCTCATTTCAGCAGCCATTCCCGAAAAATCATTCTCAATAATGGAAATTACTGTATTTTTTAAAAAATTAAATGCTTTATTATTATTCATTAACATTCCTTTTTGATAACGTCTAAAATCTTTTTGACTGAATGCTCAACACTTGCTTTTATAGAACATCCGGCTGCCCTTGCATGTCCACCGCCTCCAAATACTGAACATATTTGAGAAACATCATATTTTTTACTTCTCATAGATATTTTGCATAATTTATTAGGCTCAATTTCTTTTACAACAAATGCAATATCAGTAGTTTCTATTGCTCTTAACTGTTCAGCTAAACCTTCTGTAAAATCATCTTTTGCCTTAAATTTTTCAAAATCTCGTCTGTATGCTGTTGTATAAGCAATTGTATCATTTTCAAGAAATACGGCTTTATTTATACAGTAATTTTGGAACATAACATAATTTTTTGATTTTAACTCATAACAATTTGTAAAAATTTCGTTAGGATTAGCACCTAATTTTACTAAATCTGCCGCAGCTTTAAAAACTTCCTCTGTTGTATTGTCAAATCTGAATCCGCCTGTATCTGTCAGGATTGCCGTATATAGGCAAATTGCAGTTTCTTTATCAATTTCCCAATCAGAATTCTTGAACAAATTATATAATACTTCTCCTGCTGAACTTGCTTCAGGATTAATATAGTTATAATCACCAAAACCGTTGTTTGTCTTGTGATGATCTATATTTATTCTTACCTTCGCTTTGTCAAACAAAACCTTCATATCTGCAATTCTGTCTATCGCTGCGACATCAACTGTTATTACCAAATCATATACAAGTGATGTATCATAAAATTGTTTTGCCAGCTCTAAATTAGGCAAAAATTTATAACTCGGCGACACATAATTCAAAGTACAGATATCACATTTCTTTTTAAATCTTTTATAAATAGCCTGATACATTGCACAAGTAGAACCTAGCGCATCACCATCAGGATTGACGTGTGAAATAATTAAAATCTTTTTTGCATTTTTTATAATATCTTCCGTCTTTGAAAAATTCATTGTATAATGATACCACAAAAGGACATAAGGGGCAAAAAGACTAACTATCTTTATAATAAATTATGGAAGAAATTTTATATACAGATTTTAAAGGAATTGATAGTGTTATCTCAGATATTTTGAAAAATGATGAGATACTTCAAAAAGCAATGAAGCGTTCTAATCTCTATAAATTTTGGGCAAAAGTTGTAGGAAAACCGTTTGATGAAAAATCAAAACCTTACGGAATGAGAGGTGCTAATACTATGATTATTGCCTGTGAAAGTGCTGTTGTCGTACAAGAGCTTACACTAAGAAAAAAACAATTGATAAAAAAATATTCTTCCTATGTAAAACCTCTAAATATTGACCTAAAAGATATGGTTTTTGATGTTAAAAAATGGCAGGTGTAGGGGTAGGGGTAAATGAAATAAGCCATAAAAAATAAGTTATAAAATGATAAAACTAAAAAGAGGATGACTAAAAGTCACCCTCTTTTCATAGAGTTGTACAAAGAATCCCTAAGATGCAATAGGTCTGATACTTCTATACTTGGCGGCTTTAGCATTTACCGCATAACACGCTATTGCCAACCTTTGGGATAGTTTAAAATGGTTGATGGCGTTACTTGAGGCATAATTCATTACCTCAAATACTTCATCAGGCGAATATTTTGACTCTGCTTGGTTGTGGTTATCTACCTGTTCCTTTGCGTATTTCTCTACTAATAATTTGTCAATAAAATCGCGTGCTCCGACTGCCATAAGTTCTTGATATCCTATTCCTTGTATTTCCTACAAAGGGATTACAAAGGCACAACATCATAGAACCTGAGAACGGTTGATTAGTCCCTGCTCACATCTGAGCCAAACGACTACGAGTTCAGGTATCTACGAAAAATCGTTGTTTAATATCCTCGTATGTTTTTACCTATTTAGTTGTACCCTGTAATAAGTTATCCCTTATGTATATATAAAGTATATACTCCATTCAAAATTGACTTTTTTATTATTGTGTGTTTACAAAAGTTAATAATTAGTATTTAATAATGTAAAAGTTTTTATGATTGTTGAAATTAAGCTATTGTAATTGTTTTTAATAATAATATAAACACGAAGTGTATTTTTAATGCGAGAAATTTTGATAAAACGGCAAAAAAGTTGTTCAAAATGTTTTATATAAACATATTTGAGGTAAAACATGTCTATAAATAACATCGGTGGCATCAATCCTGATAACATTAACCCTAATAGTCGAAGAAGTGTCGAACAGAATAGCTCTGCATAAAATCAAGCAGAGAATGTTTCGCAGACACAATCAGCAGTTCCGAATGCCGCTTATGGTCAATATTTAGTTAATCACAATCATAATATATCTTCTTCAAGAGTTAACGATAATGATTCTGACATGCAAGAGGTTTATGAACTCGATAAAGAAATATATGGTGAATACAGCAGTTATGACAGTTTTGAAGATTTTAAGTCGTTTATAAACAATAACCATTTATCAACCTATGCACTAAAAGATAATAACGGAGATATAATCGGATATTATAACCTTGAACCGATAAACAACGGAGAATTATATATTGATTCAATGGGATTGAAGCCTCAATACAGAAGTACAAGAAAAGGTGATAATGCAATACAAACAGCTTGGGACAGCATATTAAGTTTTGCAAGGGATAACGGAGCAGAAACTTTATCACTTCATGTGGATTCTTCCGATACGGAACAAGTAGAACTTTATCAACAATTAGGTTTTCAAACAGAACAAGATTTACCCAACTATTGGGGAACAGGACAAAATGCATATTTTATGAAATATTCTGTCGGAAACGCATCTGTTCAGCCTGAAACTGATAGTGAAAATGTTCCAAACGATAATAATATAGAAGAAAACTGTGTTATAGATAGTGAACTGTTTGTAAATTCGGACCCGTTTAATGAAAGTTTTTATGAATTACAAGAAATTTATGAGATAGATAAAGAAGCTTTTGCAGAGCAAGATCCGTTTGAAAGTTTTGATGATTACAAAATGTATCTTGATGAACATAATATATCTGTAACATCTGTGAAAGATGACAACAACAAATTGCTCGGATATTACGCACTTGAACCTGTAAAAGATGGAAATTTGTACATATATTCAATAGCCTTAAAACCTGAATACAGAAACACAAGAAAAGGTTACAAGGCTATACAAGAGTCTTGGGAGAAAATATTAAATGAAGCCAAAAATCAAGGAGCAGACAAATTATCACTCCATGTTGATGCAGAAAATCCAAAACTAAAAAAAATGTACGAACATTTGGGATTTACCACAGTTAGCAGAGAACAGGGCTACTATAACAACGGGCATGATGCACTCTATATGGAAAGAGCTATAGAAGACAGTAGCTTGAGCGAAACTCAACAAACCGAAACAGTAGTTGGTCAGGCAATGCCTGACAATAATATTCAAATTGAGCCTGTACAACAAAAAACAACAAAAGATATTTATAACGAAAAAGTTGAACAAGCAAAACAAAAATTAGAAGAACAACAAATTCCTGAAAGAACCGGTATAGATGCAGATACAATAATCCAAAAAGCGACTGTTGAAAAAGGTAAAGAAAAAACCTTTAATGATGATATTTTTAGTACCGCAACAGAAGTAGCAGAACTATGCAAAGATTTAGAATCTGATTATTGGAAAAAGAATTCTTTTGATAATATAGTAGATAGTCTAAAAGAAAAAGATAATGATGGTAATATCACAGTAAGAAAAGATGTCATTCCTTATCTTAAAAGATTAAGTAATTTAGGGGTACAAGCCAACAATATGAAAGATATTCTCAATACTGTAAAAACGGGGAATAACAGAAAAAATTCTTCTATATCTGTTGAAGAACTTGATTCTGTAATGTATCTTGCTGATAAATTAACCACAAAACAAAGACGAAATATAGACGGCATTGCAGGGAAGTGTAAACTTGAGGATAAAAACGGACAAAGATATATAAGTCGTGATGTTATCGATGCATATTGCAGTTATATGCTATACCATGACAGTGATTACCATATTGATAATGTATTTACAGCCTGTACAACCAAAAACGAGGACGGCTCAGATTATTTCAACAAATCTACATTTAACAGGTTAAACAAATATTTTGACGGAAAAAATCAATACGGACACCCTTGTGAAATCTATTCCGAACATATTCTTCCTCAGGCATACAATGAGGGGATAACCATTGATTTTTATATGGATAAAGCTCCTAATATTATGAATGATGAAGTATTTAAAGGTGTTTTACGTCAATATAATACAAAAGAAGCAGTCAATGCAGAAAAAGATGATTTTGCAAAACCTGATATTATGAATACCGCAGCAATACTCAAGGCTATTTCATACAGGACTTATGAAGAAAAAACGGATTATTCAACAGGTGAAAAATATACTATCCCAACGGATAATATTGATTTTAACGCAAAGCAAGTCCTAAAAGATTATTGCAGAGATGGGATACCATTTGAAAATATTATGAGTTTTGCACATATTATGTCTGCCTGCAAGGAAAAAACAAATCCATATTCAAATGAAAAATTTAACCCTGAAATCTTAAAAAAAGCAATTCAACTGAAAGAAAACGGAGTGGATGAAAAAGAAATTCCAAAAATTATGGAAGCGTGCAAATTTGAAGATACTGATTATTTCGGCAGAAAAACCAAGACATTTAATGATGAAATGTTTCAGACCGTACTTTCAAAATCGAAAGAAGAAAACAGTTTTATAACCGCTCGAAAAATTGAATTGAGCAAGGATTTAATTAACGGAAAAGAAGTTTTCAGACCGGAAGTATTTGACATTGTTGCAAATGCCAGAATTTGGGATGAAGAAAGTGATTATCGTGGCGGAATAAAAGATTTTAAAATACAACATCCTAATGGAGATAAAAGAGTCGATTTACCATTATTACAGGCATGGCTTGATGCAGGTCAGCCTGAAATAAGACTTATTTCTGATGAGGTTAATGATGTTTATACCCCGAATATTAAAGCAATAGAGGCGTATAACAAACTGAACAAACCTGCCTTTAGGAACTGGACAAGCAACTACAAACCCGAACAG
>OMPX01000064.1 GCA_900313115.1 uncultured bacterium | reverse complement strand
TGCTAAACGGTGACTAAGTGAATCGTGACTAAGTGACTAAGAAATTTACTTAGTCACTTAATGACCTAGTCACTTAATCACTTTATAGTTTATCAGCCTTCGGCTGATAAACTATAATTTACCTTTGTAACAAATTGTTTAACAATTTTTGATTTTTTGTAAATTTCACTTAAATAAAAAACTTTATATAAACATAGGTTAAGTTGTGTATGAATTTTAGTGTGTATAATACATTACCCATAGGTCAGTATTATGCGGGAATTAACAAAAATTTTCCTGCATACAGACCAATTCGTAACGGTTCGGATAATGTATCCGTAAATCGTGAACTTGACCGTCTTTTAGACAAGAGAGTTTTAACAGACATGGTTAATTCTAACCCTGTTGTTTTATCAATATTAAAAAATAACAATCTTAAACCTAATATTAATGTAGAGAACTTTAAAAGAACAACTTATGCTCACTCTGTAGATACAAAAGAAAAAGCTATCGGTATTTATAATTTCTTGCCAACTGATTTGAAAGCCAATGCAAATATACATTATATTCAAAAAGGTGCCATGCTTCATGATATCGGAAAAGTTCTTATTCCTGAAAAAATATTGAATAAGCAGGGTAAATTATCGGAAGATGAAGCTGGAATCATGCATCTTCATTCTAAATTAAGTGAAGCAATTCTTTCAACTCAAAATATCGAGCCTGAAGTTTTAAACATTGTTAAATATCATCATCAAAACAAAAAAGGAAACGGATATCCTGAAATAAAGAACACTCTTAATGGTTTTGATATCAATACGGAAGTTGTTGCATTAGCTGATAAATATTCTGCATTAACAGAGCAACGTTCATATAAAAGTGCAATGTCTTCGGATGAGGCATTAGCAATTCTAAAAACTGATGCAGAACAGGGTAATATAAATCCTAGAGTTTATAATGCTTTGGTTGGTTATGTAAATAGTCAAAAAGATGCAAAAGTTAAAGTTGTAAAATAATGTTGCTAAATAAAATTTCACTATCAGGCATGTTTATTATATAATTTTTTTGTAATTTTAGGGATAAGAGGTAATTTTTTATTATGAAAGAGAGTTATTTTCCACAAGAATTAGAACCAAGATGGCAAAAGTATTACGAAGAAAACAATACATTTAAAACATATAACGATAGTGATAAACCAAAATATTATGCACTTTCCATGTTTCCGTATCCGTCAGGGAAGCTGCATATGGGACACGTCAGAAACTATACAATTACTGATGTAATTGCAAGATTCAAAAAAATGAACGGATTTAATGTATTGCATCCTATCGGATGGGATAGTTTCGGGCTTCCTGCTGAAAATGCAGCAATGCAGCACGGTGCTGATCCTGCACAATGGACAGATGAAAACATTGAATACATGACAGGTCAGTTAAAAAGACTTGGTCTTTCTTATGATTGGGACAGAGAAGTTGCTACCTGTAAAGAAGAATATTACAAATGGACTCAATGGCTCTTTTTACAGCTATACAAAAAAGGATTAGCTTATAAAAAAGAAGCGGCGGTTAACTGGTGTGATAAGTGCGGAACAGTTCTTGCAAATGAACAAGTAATTGACGGCAAATGCTGGAGATGTGACAGTACTGTTGAAAAGAAATATTTATCTCAATGGTTCTTTAAAATTACAGATTATGCTGAAACTTTACTGAAAGATTTAGACTTGTTGGAAGGTTGGGGCGATAATGTAAAAACTATGCAGGCTAACTGGATAGGCAAGTCAACAGGTGCTATTTTCAGATTTAAAGTAAAAGAAATCGAAGGACTTGAAGTTCCTGTTTACACAACAAGACCTGATACGGTTCACGGTATAACATATCTTGTTGTTGCACCGGAATACAAAGATATTGAACAATTAACAACTCCTGAAAATAAAGCTGCTGTTGAAGAATACAGAGCAAATGCAAGAAAGATGTCTGAAATCGAAAGACTTTCTACCGACAGACCAAAAACAGGTGTTCCTCTTGGTACACATTGTATCAATCCGTTCACGGGAGAAGAGTTCCCGTTATGGACTGCAGATTATGCACTTGTTGAATACGGTACGGGCGCTGTTATGGCAGTTCCTACTCACGATACAAGAGATTATGCATTTGCGAAGAAATACAATTTATCGCTTAAAGTGGTTATTCAAAATCCTGAAAATCCTTCTGATTGTTCAGAGGAAGCATATACCGAAGAGGGTATTCTGATTAATTCAAACGAATTTAACGGAATGAAAAATACTGAGGCTAAAAAGGCGATTACTCAAAAAGCTGTTGATAACGGTTTTGGGGAGTTTAAAACTCAATACAGATTAAGAGATTGGTTAATTTCACGTCAAAGATATTGGGGTGCTCCAATTCCTGTTGTTTATTGTGATAAGTGTGGTATTCAGCCTGTTCCTGAAGATCAGCTGCCAGTAAGATTACCAAAAGATGTTGATTTTTCAGTAGTAGGTAAATCTCCTATCACAACTTCGCCAACATTTAAGGATACTGTTTGTCCTGTTTGCGGCGGGCATGCTGTTCGTGAAATGGATACAATGGATACCTTTGTTTGTTCAAGCTGGTATTATCTAAGATATGCTGATGCAAGAAATTCTGAAAAGTGTTTTGATAAAGAACTTGTTAATAAGTGGTTGCCTGTTGACCAATATGTTGGCGGTATTGAGCACGCAATTCTTCACTTGTTATATTCAAGATTCTTTACTAAAGCATTGAGAGATTGTGGTTTGCTTGATTTTGATGAGCCGTTTAAAAACTTATTAACACAAGGTATGGTCTTAAAAGACGGTGCTAAAATGTCAAAATCAAAAGGAAATACGGTTGACCCTGATGAAATCTTTGAAAATTACGGAGCAGATACCGCAAGATTATTCATCTTGTCAGACAGCCCTCCTGCAAGAGATTTTGACTGGTCTGATGCAGGCGTTGAAGGATGTTATAAATTCCTGAACAGGGTTTGGAGACTTGTCTCAAGTAATATTGATAAAATTAGTTTAGACTATAAACTGCCTGAAAAATTGTCAAAAGAAAACGATGATTTAATAAGAGTTGTCCACATGGCAATAAAGGCAATTACTAATGATATCTCTAATGATTTCCAATTCAATACTGTTATTTCAAGATACAGAGAGTTGACAAATTCAATATATGATTTTGTTGGCAAAAAGAAAGAATGGAATGATGAAGATAAAAACGTATTCAGCTTTGCTGTAACATCATTAGTAAAACTTATGTCGCCTGTAACGGTATTTATGGCAGACGAAATCTGGCATGAATTAGGTGCTAAAAATTCTATCCATGATGAAAAATGGTGCGAATGGGACGAAAACCTTGCAAAGGCAAGTTCAATTACCTTAGTTGTTCAAATTAACGGAAAAGTTAAGGACAAAATTGAAGCTGATGAAGGGGTAAATGATGAAGAATTGAAATCAATTGCTCTAAATAGTCCTAAAATCAAAGAATTGATAGCAGGCAAGGATATTGTAAAAACAATTGTTGTCCCTAAAAAACTTGTCAATATAGTTGTTAAGGGATAAACAGCAATACTATTAAAAAAAGAACCGATTATATCGGTTCTTTTTTAGTATCTCGGGATAGGAGTCTGCCTTGATTCCTTATCTAATCGTTCTAAAATTTTTCTTAAAGGTGCATTAACTTCTCTTCTGTATGTTCCCCAATTACATTCGATTTTCTTTTCGCTGACTTTATCAAAATAGTCTTTAGTATATTTTGCATAATATGGAAATATTACGTCATCTCTTACATATCCGTCAGGCATGTAACGCTGATCTACTGCAATTGCAGGCTGATAAATCAGTATTATAAAAAGTATAATTATTAATTTTTGCATACAAATATTGTACATAAAATTTTTTAAAATTGTATATATTAAAGGTTTTCATTATAATATAAAGTATGAAAAAACTGATTATAATTTTAACGTTAGTAATAGCAGCATTCTTTTCTGTCGCTTATGCAACGACAATTAAGATGGGTGTCAGTATTGACCAAGTGCCAAAAGCATTTTTCGGATGTTGGCAGGTGAATGCTGAACTTCAAAAAACAAATAATTATTCAACATTCAAACCGAGAAGTACAGATTTATGGAACTTATCGAGGGCAGGAAACGTCATTACATTAGAGAACCCTTTTACAAGGGCACACGCTCAGGTAGAGATTAAACATACGGAGGGAAATGTAATTGTTTTTTATAAAGAATCTACATTTGATAATAAAGTGTTGAGGGATACTGTTTCGATTAGGTTAAACGGGGATACTTTTGGAGGATATAATGATATCGTTTTAGAAACGAGATCGTTGCACGATGGTCATATTTTGAAGAAAGACACTGCAAAATATCTTATCAAGGGTAAAAAACTTGGGGGAAAATCGGTTTTAGAAAAATAGGAAGAGGATAAGGATTATATATGAGTAATGTGTACGAATTTGATACGGTTATTTTAGGCGGCGGACCTGCAGGGTTATCAGCAGGAATTTATATGGCAAGAAGTAATGCTAAAACGGCAATTATTGATATAAGTATGTTGGGCGGACAGCCATCAAATTATTTAGAATTAGAAAATTATCCCGGATTCCCTATTATCGGCGGATATGATTTGATGGAAAAATTTGAAGAGCATGCAGATAAATTCGGGGTAGAAAAATTCCCGATGCAGGAAATTCAGTCTGTTGACTTGGTATCTAATCCAAAAGTGATTGAAACTTTAGATGCTACATTCAGAGCAAAAACAGTTATTATTGCCTGTGGTGCCCAAAACAAGAAACTTGGGGTCAAGGGTGAGGAAGAATTTTTAGGCAGAGGTGTCAGCTATTGTGCAGTTTGTGACGGGGCATTTTATCAGGATAAAACCGTTGTTGTTGTCGGCGGCGGAAATGCTGCTGTTGAAGAAGGTGCTTACCTTACAAAATTTGCCAAAAAAGTTTACCTTGTTCACAGAAGAAACGAACTCAGAGCAGACAGAATTGTTCAAGAACGTGCTTTTAAAAATGATAAGATTGAATTTGTTTGGGATTCAACCGTAAAAGAAATACAAGGTCAAGATACAGTAAATAACATTGTTATTGAAAATGTAAAAACCGGCGAAATTTCAAATATTGAAGCTGACGGAATTTTTCCTTATATCGGATTTACTCCGAATATAAAAGAAATAAACGGTCAGGTTGAACAGGATTCAAACGGTTTTATTATTACTGATGAAACAATGAAAACATCAATAAACGGTGTTTATGCTGTCGGCGATGTCAGAAAAACTCCTCTGAGACAAGTTATTACAGCTGCAGCTGATGGCGCAATTGGAGCTGTTTATGCAGGTAAATATATAGAATCGTTAGAAAAAGTTACCGTATAAAAATTTTAATAACATTTTTTTACATTTAAAAAAAATAGTGGAAAATTTTTCATGTCTTAGGTATTATGTTATTCATAAAAACAAGTGGGACGTATGAGTGACGAAAACCAAAAAGATGGAATCAACAACTTAATTGAAAAAGAGGTTAATTCCAATGATAAAATATTTAAACCTGATTTTTCTCAGAAGACAGGAAGAGAGTTGCTTGCGTTCTATCTGCAAACAAAGTTTAAACAGGCTTTAGCCTATGATAAAAAAGCTGAAAAGTCTGTAATTGTTGAAATAAAAGACGATTTTATTTCACGTTTCACTAAGCGTTTGATAAATAATCCGCAAAAGCGTATTTTGATTGGTATTACGGGCGAATCTGCATCAGGTAAGTCAACAATATGTCAGGAAATATCGAATTTTATAAGCCGTTTTAACCAGCCTGTGGCTATCGTTAAAACGGATAATTATTTTAATGACATATCAGAGCTTATAAAAAAATACGGTTCTTTTGATGCTTTGCGTGATAACGGGTATGATATTGACGCTCCTCAAAATTTCCAATTGGATATTTTAAGAGCTGATTTGGAAGCTATTTCAAGAGGAGAAGATATTGACATTCCAAGATATTTACTTAATGGAACGGGGATATCTGTTCCAAAATCAATGCATATTGAATCTAACAAAATTATTATAGTCGAAGGTGTTGCAACTATGTATGAAAGTATTCAGGATGTGTTTGATATCAAAATATTTGTTGAAACTGATGAAGAAATAAGAAAAGAGCGTTTTATGTCCCGTGCAGTTAATGCAAGAAATCAAGACCCCGAAAATGCTTTGAAACATTGGGAATATATTCAAGATGCGGGCAAAAAATACATTACTCCGTCAAGACCGTATATGGATATAATTTTAAATGGCGATTGTAATTTGCCATATTTTACTCAAATCCTTGAGTATTTATACACTATTACTAACAATTTCCAACAGGGGTAGAGTTTTTTGGAGTTAGGAGTGGTTTTAAAAGTGGAAAATGGAAAATGGAAAGTGGAAAATTATTTATTCCCTTCTTTGAGGAAGAGCGAATTTCTGTACGGCATTTATGCCGGATTGCGAGCAGATGGAGTTGACAGGTACGAAGTACCGAAAATGACACTCTGTGAGCGTG
>OMPX01000212.1 GCA_900313115.1 uncultured bacterium | reverse complement strand
TTTGTCTGAACAGTTGTGATATAATTTTCGTATAGGGAGTAGGATGAAAAAGTATAATGTAATAGATTTATTTGCGGGCTGTGGAGGCTTATCAGAAGGCTTTTTAGAAACTGGAAAGTTTAATATATTGGCACATATTGAATGGGAAAAGCCAATGATAGATACTTTACGCAAAAATTTAATTAAAAGATGGCATTATACGTCAAAAGAAGCACAAGATTCCGTAATTAGGTTTGATATTCAGAAAACTGAAGAATTATTACATGGTAATTGGTCAAAGGAATCAATAAATACTTATGCAAAAGATAATAGTTCAGTTCTACCTCTAAAAGGATTAGATGGTATTATTAAGAATAAAACAGTTGATTTAATCATCGGAGGGCCGCCATGCCAAGCATATTCCATTGCAGGTAGAGCACAAGATCCTAATTCAATGAAAAATGATTATAGAAATTATTTATTTGAAAGCTTTGTAAAAGTTGTTGATTATTATAAACCAAAAATTTTCGTATTTGAAAATGTCCCAGGAATACTAAGTGCGAAGCCGGGTGATAGGTTTGTTATTGAAAGAATTTATGAAGCTTTTGATAAAATTGGGTACGAGATTAGAACTCCTGAAAATATGAAAAAATCAGTTTATTCTTCTGTTGATTTTGAAGTTCCTCAAGATAGACACAGGGTCATAATCTTGGGTGTGAATAAAAATTGCAAAATATCTTTAGAAAATTTGTATACATTAATAAATAAACAAAAAAAAGATAAATCAAAACAAACTGTTAAGAATGCAATTGGTAATTTGCCTAAAATTATGCCATTAAAAAAATCATATAAAAAAGGAAATTTAAATATTTCGCATGAATTAGCAACAAAAGATAATTATATAAACCACACTCCAAGATATCATAATGAAAGAGATATAAAAATTTTCCGTGAATGGATTTCTAATAATATGAACAGTTGTTCAACTAAAGAAAAATTAGATTTCTATAAAAAAGTCACGGGTAAAACATCTAATCATAATAAATATAGAAATCTTGAATGGGATAAGCCTTCTCCAACAATAGTTTCACATTTATACAAAGATGGTTTGATGTTTATACATCCAGATATAAAACAGCTAAGATCTATTACGATATTAGAAGCTAGTTTATTGCAAACGTTTCCTATAGATTATCCTTTTGTTGGGTCCAATGCATACTGCTATAAAATGATAGGAAATGCAGTTCCTGTTTTATTTGCCAAAAATATAGCAGAAGCATTATACTTGGGTTTAGGAGAGAAAAATGCCAAAGCGTAAAAAAAGAATATTAAATGTGTTAGTTGCTTGTGAAGAAAGTCAAAGAGTATGTTCCGAATTTAGAAAATTAGGGCATAATGCATACAGTTGTGATCTTTTAGAATGTAGTGGGGGACATCCTGAGTGGCATTTTAAACAAGATGTTTTAGAAGTAATAAAAAATAAGGCAGGAATCTTACAAACAGGTGAAAAAGTAAAGATTGATGGAGAATGGGATATAATGATTGCACATCCTCCTTGCACATTTTTAGCTGTAAGTGGTGCGAAATGGTACTACAACCCAGAAGATAAAGATTTGCCAATTGAACAACGACGTCCTCACCCAAAATTCCCAAATAGAGCAAAAGATAGAGAAGAAGGCGTAAAATTTTTCTTGTCATTAATAAATGCGGATATAAAACATATTGCAGTTGAAAATCCGATAGGAATAATGAGTAAACGATATAGAAAGCCTGATCAGATTGTTCAGCCATATTATTTTGGTGATTCAGCATCAAAATCAACATGTCTGTGGTTAAAAAATCTGTCAAAATTAGAACCCACAAATATTGTCGATAAGGGAGAATTCGTATGTTTAAGCAGCGGGAAAAGATTACCAAAATGGTACTCTGATGCTTTAACAAAAGCAAAAACTCCAAGTGAAAGACAAACAATGAGAAGTAAAACATTCCCAGGTTTTGCAAAAGCAATTGCAGAGCAGTGGAGCAAGGAGATTGAAAATGAAGATTTATCTTAGAAAAATATTAAAACATGATTTAACTCACCAAGTTAGTGTTACTCAGGACATTGTGGATAATTTTTTTGATGATGTTGAGAGTTTTAGATTAAAAAATAAAACTAATGAAAGAGTTGGGAATGTTACACTTCTTAGAGCAACAGATCCTCGTTTTGGCGGAGATTTTAAGTCGCTTATGTGCGAAGAAGGTGGCATTAGTTCCATAAATTCAGCAGTTCCTTCGACATATGAACCATATATCAATGATATTATTATAATATATAAGAACACAGATGTATATGTGTTGGAATATGTTTCAAAATCTAATCCTAATTATAGAGCATTGGATAAACTCTTCAAAGAAGGGGATAGACATACAATCATTAATATTGACGATTTACCGATGCAATATGAAGAACCTTCTAAACTTGATGATACACCACTGAATGATGAGTATGAGAAAAATATAATTTTATATGGTCCTCCCGGAACAGGAAAAACATATAATACTGTAGTAAAAGCTATGGAAATACTTGACCCTCAAACAATTAAATGGAAGGATGCAAATAATAAATATCTAGGAGTTACAAATTATGAAGAGCTAAAGCAAAAATTTGACGAATATAAAAAACTTGGTCAAATTGAGTTTGTTACATTCCATCAGTCATATTCTTATGAAGAATTTGTTGAGGGTATTAAACCTGATCTAGAATCAGATGATATAAGATATGAAAGACTAGATGGTGTATTTAAAAAGATTTGTGAACGTGCAGAGACAAAATTTTCAGATAATTTTGAAGAAATATATGAAAAATTTTTAGACGAAATAAGCTGCACAGAAGGATTATTTAAATTAACAACAAGAAAATATAAAAAAGAATTTGGATTAGATATAAACAGTAATAACAACTTAAATATATACATGGGAAGCGATTTTCATAAACAAGGAACGTTAACAAAAGAAAATATTCAAAGACATTTCTTACAAACAAGAATACAAAGTGATTGGTCTGGCTACTATGATGGAATTATAGATTATTTAAAAGAAAAATATAGTCTTGAAAAGCAAGATAGAAAGGCGCAACCATATGTTCTTATTATTGATGAAATAAATAGAGGAAATATATCTAAAATTTTTGGAGAATTAATAACACTTATAGAAAATGATAAACGCGAGAATCTAATAGTGAAATTGCCATATTCGCAAGAAGATTTTACAGTCCCTAAAAATTTATATATTATTGGTACTATGAATACTTCTGACCGTTCAATTGCATCAATTGATATAGCGTTACGACGTCGTTTTACATTTGAAGAGATAATGCCGAATAAAGATTTAGTTCCAAACATAGAAGTTTATGGCATTAGATTGCCAAAGTTATTTGAAACTTTAAATAATAGAATATCTGTATTATTAGACCGTGATCATCAAATTGGTCATAGCTATTTTATTAAACTAAAAGATGATGAAAACAAAGAAAATAACTTTGAAAAGATATGGTTTGATAAAGTTATGCCATTATTAAATGAATATTTCTATGGAGATTGGGAAAAGTTACGTGCTATACTTGGCAAGCCATTAAAAGATGGTAAATCGTTTATAAAAGAAATTGATAATGTAAAATTTGCAGATGCATATGATTGTGATATTGAAGAGCGATTAGATTTTGTTCAAAAAGACAAAATCAATTTTAAAGATGCAATAAATAATGCATTTCAATATACTGAATCATAATATATAGAGGATAATGTTTTGTGACAGAATCAATTATAATTAAAGAACATTCAGAAAAAATTTTAGATAATTGTAATTTGGAAAAACTTAAGAGCTTTTTATCCCGCAATAAGTTGGATGCGGCCCTAAAGGTAACTCATAATGGTATAAAAACGGATTCTTGGGTCGGGGTAATAAAGTATAAAAATGCTCAATTTCAGATTCTACCGAAATTTATTTATACAAAAGAATATATAGAACAAAGTTTTGAGTCACAAGAGAATATAAAAAGAAATATTCTGAATAATTTAATATTTATGCTTTCTTACACAAAAAAATTAGATATAAAAGCAAGTGGAGAAGCAAAATTATCAACGTCAAAAAATCCTTTTATTGAAGTATTAATAAGAGAATTCGCAACATCCTTATTTGATTCATTAAAAAGATTTACACCAAAAAAATATGTTAGAGAAGAAGAGAATATTAATTATCTAAAAGGTAAATTGAATTTTGCATTAAATATTAAACATAATTGTGCAAATAAAGTAAAATTCTATTGTGAATATGATGAATTCTCTGAAAATAATATACTTAATCAATTATTTTTATACGTATCAACCTGTTTATATAATATTTCTAATGACAATAAAAACAAAAAAATATTAAAGCTCATAATAAATTATTATGCAGATATAACTTTTGAAAAAATTGATAAATTTAAAATTGAAAAAATTAAATTAACAAGGAATCAAACATTATTCACAAAACCATTTAAATTGGCAAAAATGTTTGTAGAGAAAACAAGTGTAGATTTATCTAATAATAAATTTGAAAATATAACACTTGTGTGGGATATGAATAAACTTTTTGAAGAATTCGTTTATGAATTAATGAGAGAATGTCAAGGAGAGTGGAATTGCAAATTAACCCCACAAAAAGGACAACGATTATTAAAAAACGATTATAGTAAAAAAAGAAATACTTTTGTAGATATTATGATAGAAAAACCAAATGAAAAAATAGTACTTGATACAAAATATAAAGAATTTACAGATGAAAATGATTTTACAAATGCAGATGTTTTTCAAGTTTCTACATATTGTTTACTTCATAATGCAACACATGCTATTTTATTATATCCAGAATGGGATAAAGAAATAAATGCAGAATACGAACTAAATATCATTGATAATTCAATTAGTACTAATTACAATATTGATTTTAGAACTCTTAATCTCAAATATGAAAATCTAAAAGACAGTTTGTCAGACATAAAAGATAAACTCCGCACAATTTTGCAAATCCCTAGAGATTCTCAATATACCAATTAGAATTCCCAAAATGATTGAAATTCCAATGTAATTCAAAGTAAAAATTAAACTCCAAAGAATTATCATCTTTGAAGTTCCAAGAATATTTATTT
>OMPX01000102.1 GCA_900313115.1 uncultured bacterium | reverse complement strand
TATGGTGCTGATTCTGTTACAACGGGTGCATCAAATGATTTGGAAAAAGTTTCCGAACTTGCCAGAAAGATGGTTACTGTTTATGGTATGAGCGATAAGATGGGTAATCTTACTTATGGTAAATCCCAAGAACATGTATTTATGGGACGTGATTTTGGTCATAGCAGAGATTTTTCCGAAGAAATTGCTGCTGATATTGATAAAGAAGTTAAGAAAATTGTTGATGAACGATATGCAATTGCAAAAGAGCTGCTTAATCAAAACAGAGATATGTTAGACTATATTTCAAAGGCTCTGTTGGATAGAGAAACTCTTGATGAGAAAGAATTTGATGAGTTGATGGAAACAGTTCAACATAACAGAAATAATGAAAACAATTATTAAGAGGGTATAGAATAATGGAAGATAGAGATTTAATATTTCAGCAATACAGATTATTTTCAGAACAAAAAGAATCATTTATTACAAGAAGTTTTGGCATAAACAGATTTTATTTATGTTTATGTATTGTTTTATTATTGTTGGTTCAATTCACAAAGCCAATATTTTTTGCGTATGGAATCCCATTAAGCGTATTTTTATCAATAGTCGGTATAAGTACCACTGTTTTGTGGTGGATGAATATGGATTCATACAATATGCTTATTAAAATTAAGTTTGCAAAAGTTTTGGAAGAGATGGAAAAACAGCTGCCTTATCAGCCTTATGCAGATGAATATAAAGGAATAAAAGATTATAGAGAAAACAAAAAGATGTTTTTGTTCTCGGATATGCAAAAGACATTCGCTGTGTTAGTATTTTTAATGTTCTTTTTGGCATTGATTGACGGAATTATTCCTGTTTTTGTGGGAGCATTTGTGTAATATAATCGGATGATACGAGATGGGGAGTTGTATTCAGGATATAATTCAGGATAAGATACTTATCTTAGACGGCGCAATGGGAACTATGATTCAGCGATATAATCTTTCTGAAGAGGATTATCGTGGAAATCTTTTCAAGGATTCTGTTGTTGATTTAAAAGGTAATAATGAGTTGTTATCTTTGACAAGACCTGATATTATTGAAGAAATTCACCGAGAGTATCTTGAGTCTGGTGCTGATATTATTGAATGTAATACTTTTAGTGCAAATTCAATATCTCAAAGAGATTATCATTTAGAAGATAAAGTTTTGGAATTAAACAGGGCTTCTGTCCGTCTTGCAAGGAAAGTTGCCGACGAATATTCAACCGAGGATAAGCCAAGATTTATCGCAGGTTCGATTGGTCCGACTAATAAATCTGCATCAATTTCTCCCGATGTAATGAATCCTGCATACCGAGAGGTGTCCTTCGATGATTTGGTTCTTTGTTATGAAGAACAAGTAAGAGTTCTTGTTGATGAAGGTGTAGATGTATTTTTAATTGAAACAGTATTTGATACTTTGAATGCAAAAGCAGGAATTTATGCTATCAAAAAAGTTTTAGCTGAAACAAAAAAAGATATTCCGATAATGATTTCAGTAACTCTGACGGATAAATCAGGAAGAACTTTATCAGGACAAACATTGGAAGCTTTTTATTACAGTATTGAGTTCGCAAAACCTATGACTATTGGTTTAAATTGTTCGATGGGCATTGACATGATGATTCCATATATTGAGGAATTAAGTGAGTATGCAAGGTGTGGAATATCCTTGTATGCAAATGCAGGTTTGCCAAATGAGTTTGGCGGCTATGATGAAACTCCTGAAAATATGGCAAGAGGGTATAAGTATTTAGCGGATAAAGGATTTTTAAACATAGCAGGCGGTTGTTGCGGAACGACACCTGAACATATTCGTGCGATATCAAAAGCAATTTCCGGATGTAAACCAAGAAAGATAATACAAAAGCACAAGACTTTTTCTACTTTTTGCGGGCTTGAACCGTTTGTTTGCGACGGACATCAAAATTTTATTATGGTTGGAGAACGTACAAATGTTACCGGTTCGAAAAAATTTGCAAAATTAATAAATGAAGGTAAATTTGAGGAGGCTATCAGCGTTGCAAGGCATCAGGTTGAAAATGGTGCAAATATAATTGATATTTGTATGGATTCTGATTTATCAGATTCAAAGTCAAATATGTGTCGTTTTTTAAATCTTGCGGCATCTGAACCGGATATTTCAAAAGTTCCTATAATGATTGATTCTTCCTGTTTTGATGTCATTGAAGCAGGATTAAAATGTGTTCAGTCAAAGCCCATAGTTAATTCTATAAGTTTGAAGGTAGGAGAGAGTGAATTTATAAGAC
>OMPX01000106.1 GCA_900313115.1 uncultured bacterium | reverse complement strand
TTTAGGAGAGGGTAATATTCGTTGTAACAAGTTGATTACGAATATGGGTGAGGTATTTTCGCTGTGCGAAATTTCATTTTTTTTTAATTATTATTATTTATGATTGTCAAAAAAAGGTACTAACAACCTACTTAACAGAACGATTTTATTTTTAGTCGTAGGGTGCGTCGTTTGACGCACCGATTATAATAATTTCGTATTTTCAATTTTATAACACCCAACACCCAAATTTCTAAATTCGTACCTCATTAAGAAATTTTCCCCTCTTCCTCAAAGAGGGGAATAAATAGTTTTCATTTTCCATTTTCCATTTTATAATCGCCCCTCACCCAAATTTCTAATATTTTATAAATAAAACATAAGAAATTTGACCTCTCCCACTGAGAGGTTATATTAAGTTTTGCCCTACTTCCTCAAAGATGGGAAATAATATATTAACATTATTTAAAAATACCGACACCATAACGTCTGCAATAACGCTTTGTTTCTTTAATAACGACTCCTGATAGCGCAAATACGGCAATCAAATTTGGCACACACAAAAACAATGTTACACCATCAGACAGATTTATTATACTTTTGAAGTTCATAGCAGAGCCTGCTATGATACAGATACAATATATTGTCTGAAAAATACGTGTTTTATTAACTCCCTCTCCAAACAAAAATGTCCAAGCCTTAACACCATAATAAGAACCGCACAACATTGTTGACAATACAAAACAAGAAACCATAATAGTCAAAAGAATAGGGAAAAACGGACAAATTGTACCAAATGCCTTTGACGTCAATTCAATCCCTGCCAATCCATCAACAAACAAATATTGCTTTGAAACAACTATAACAAATGTTGTTGCAGCACTGACTATAACAGTATCAACAAATGGCTGCAGCATTGATATAAAAGCCTGCGACACAGGTTTATTCGTATTGACGGCAGAAAAAGCAATCGGAGCTGTCCCTAGACCTGCTTCATTTGCAAACATTGCGCGTCTGAATCCCCACAACAAGCACGCAAACACACCACCCTCAACTGCCCTAGGTGAAAATGCCTCTGTTAAAATGAGTTTTACGGTTTCCGGAACGTGATGTATATTCAATATACATACAAGAAATGCGCTAAATATATATAAACTGCACATCAAAGGAGTAACCTTTGATGTAAACTTTCCTATAGACTTAATCCCGCCAATAATAGTAAACCATGTGATAATCGCAACAATCAAGCCAATTGCCCAACCGTTATTATAAAAAATACTATTTACCCCGCCTGTAATTTCAGTAATTTGTGATGTCATTGCATTGATTTGAAACAAATTCCAGCCGCCAATCATCGCAAACAAGCAACACACAGCATATATATTTGCAAGCAACGGTGCGTATTTTTTAAACCAAGGCGCTCTCAGACCGTTCAAAATATAATACATTGGTCCGCCTGAAACTGTTCCGTCAGAATTTACCTGTCTGAATTTCAAACCAAGCAGAACTTCCGAATATTTCAAAGCCATTGAAAACAGTCCCGCAACAATTATCCAAAAAATAACCCCCGGACCTCCAATAGATACTGCTGCCGCCGAACCTGCGATATTCCCAATCCCTGCCGATGCAGAAATAGTTGCACTCAATGCCTGAAAAGATGATACCTCACCTTTTTTCTTTCTTTCATAACCATCATTTTTATGCTCAAAGTTTTTAGTAATTAAATCTATTGCGTGCTTAAATCCCCAAAAACCTATAAATCGAGTCCTGAGAGTAAAATATATTGCAGCAGATATCAACAACGCAACAATAAACTCAACCTTTACTCCGCATATAGTAACTGATGAAAATATTATTCCTGAAATCTTATCGGCTATCGGTGATAACAAACTATCTATCAATTCGTCAATATTCATACATATATCCTAATATAAGAAAAAAGCTTGGTAAAGTTAAATTTTAAATATTAAAATTTGTAACAAACAAAATGAGAATTTATCAATTTTAAATCTTGATAGGATTTATGGATAGCGTAGTGTGTTGTAAAAAAGGAGTCATAAGATGAATTTTAATTATTCTTTAGGAAATTGTTCTCAAAACGTAAACTTTAACGGACGTGTAGATAAAAAAAGTGCAAAACTTGCAAAACAAATGGGTGGAGAAATTTATGAAAATCTTCAAAACCTTGCCGATAAAACTCATAAAAATACAATGATAAAATTATGTGATATGAATGGTGAATACGGCATTCGTGCATTTAACGTAAAAATCGGGCACGGTTTAACAGTTGGCTTAGCTCCAAAAAATAAGCTTGCTGACACACTAAAAAACATTGATGCAAAAAGGGTTGATGAAAGCATTGTAAATGCTGCCATTAAAAATATAAAAGAAGAAGCTGCAATCAACTCAATGAATACAACAGAGAAAAAAATGTTGAAAGCAGAAGCAAAAGAAACATTAAAACTTCAACGAGATTTAGGACTTAAGCAACCATTCTGGAGCGAAACAAAACAACTTATGGCAGAAGCTGATAAACGAGCAGATGTTGAAAGAATTATGTTTGAAAAAAATCACTCTGCTTGGAAAATGGCAAACAATAAACATTTTGAAAATTTCTAAACAAAATAAATACAACACACCAAAAGGTGGGGTTTAAAACGTCAAAATTTAGCTTTGGTTTGGTGGGTACGCCGTTCGTAATATTTCACCTAAAAGTGGCATTATCAAAGGCTTAACACCCCACTACCTTTCGATTATCATATTAATTGATTTTGACTTTTTAGACTCCATCTTTTATTTTATCAAAGCTTGTATTTCCCTAAAATTAGGATGATTAGAGGATTCTAACAATTCAAATAATACTGTCTCAACACAAGTGAGCTTTGCGCCAAAATCACGCATTAGCTCTAATGCTGTCCTGTAATCTTTTGTTTTTCTGCTTGAACATGCATTCTTTACTACATAAACATTATAACCTTTTTCTAATAGTGCAAGAGCTGTCTGATAAACACAAATATGAGTTTCTATCCCTGTTAAAATAATAGTCTTTCTGTTTAATTCAGACAATTTAGAATCAATACTTTGTTCTTTTAAAGCAGAAAATGAAGTTTTTTCAAAAATACAATTTTCTTCAACATTTTCTCTCACTTCCAAAATGGTTGAGCCTAACCCTCTAGGATATTGTTCACTCACAATAACAGGCACACCAAGTAATTTTGTAGCTTTTGTAAGAATTGAATTATTTTTTGCAATTTCTTCACTATTTTTAAGCATCCCGACTAATCTGTCTTGTACATCAACAACGAACAAGAGTGAATTTTCCGTATTTAACATATTAACTCCTTATACCTGTAAATGTTTTTTTATTGACAACAAGCTGCCCAATGCCCCGAAAGATGTACCGATTGCAATCAATGTAAGCACAATCATACTTTCCGCAAACATAGGGGTCGGAATCAAAAAGAAGGTATTCATTTTGGCAATAAGTGTCTGAACAAAATGTAGTGGTATCAGAGAAATCATAGCCCCGGCAAAACCATAAAAAGCACCTTGCAGAACCAATGGAACTCGTATATACCAATTACTTACACCCATCAACCGCATAATCTCAATTTCTTCTTTTCGTGATTGAATTACCAACTGAATTGTATTATTTATTATTGTAATCGTCAGCATCGCTACAACCAACGTAACAACTATTGTTGTCGTATTAACAACATGTATAATCAACTGAAGCCGTTTTGCCAAAGTCTCAGGATAATTTGTACTTTCCACATTCGGATCAGATTTTATCTTTTTAATAATTCCGTCTATATACTCAATATCATCAACTTTAACCCTTAATGTGTCAGGCAAAGGATTACTAATATTCGGCAAATCAATAACCTTTCTTAAATCCTTCCAACCTTCTTCTTTTGTATGAACTCGCACATTAATAACGTGATCTAAATGAGCAAATTTGTTAGCTATAGATTTTGCCGGTGCATCAGGTTTTAAATATGCTGATATTTCCAAAATTGAACCAAGTTCATTTGCAAACTGAGCCATAGAAAGCGTTGATCTGAACAATGCCCCAAATATAGACAAAATTGCAGCCATTGTTGTTATAATTATTATATTCATAAACCCTGTTCGTTTTATATCATTAACAGCTTCCATAGTCATACGATAAACTAAACGAATATCAGTGAGCCAATCTTTAGGCATATGTTCTTTTAATTGATTTTTTATTGCTTGTTTTCTACTCATAAGTACCATCCCTAACATCTCTGATAATTTCACCGCTATCAAGCGTTAAAACTCTCTTTTTGAAATAATTAACCATACTCTTATCGTGAGTAGACACAATAATAGTAATTCCTCTTTTATTAATTTGATCTAATATTTGCATAATTTCCAAAGAAGTTGCAGGGTCTAAATTACCTGTAGGTTCATCTGCAATCAATAACGGAGGCCCATTCACAATTGCCCTTGCAATACTGACTCTTTGTTGTTCCCCGCCTGATAACTCAGTTGGTTTAGAATTACGTTTTTCTAAAAGCCCTACAACCTTTAATGCACCTATTACACGAGTTTTAATTTCTTTTGTACTCATTCCCAAAGTCCTGATAACATACGCAACATTATCATAAACAGATATATTAGGGAGTAATTTGTAATCCTGAAATACAATTCCCATACATCTTCTCAAGTTTGGCACTTTGTCTGACGGCAAATTCGCAATATTTATACCACCAATTAATACAGTACCGCTCGTAGGTGTTTCCTCTTTATACAAAAGCTTTAACAATGTTGATTTACCTGCACCTGAAGCACCTGTTACGAAAACAAAATCACCTGAGGCTATATCCAAATCAACATGCTTTAGCGCATAATTATTTTTATATTTTTTAGTTACATCTCTTAATTGTATCATTTTCTTATCTCAACTATTCGTTTTGCAATACTTTCACTATCCAATCCAAAATGCTTCATCAATTCTGAAGCTGTACCGCTTTGTCCAAAACAATCATTTACTCCCATACGTAAAACTTTTGTAGGCAAATTTTCAGATAAAGTTTCACAAACAGCACTTCCTAAACCGCCTTTAATTGAATGATTTTCAACAGTAACGACAAAGCCTGTTTTTCCTGCTGTTTTTATTACAGCTTCCTTATCAAACGGCTTAACAAACGGTATATGAATCAACTCAGCATCAATCCCTTTATCTGTTAGTATATTAACAGCCTCTATACACTCTTGAAGAGTTTCGCCATTGGTAATAATCGACAAGTCTTTGCCTTCTTTTATAACTTTTGCATTCACCGATAATTCCATGCCGTCATCAAAAACATCCGGCAAACTTGCACGAGCAACTCTGATATAAAACGGGCCATCGTGTTCTGCTGCATACTTAATCGCGGCATAAGTTTCCGCATAATCAGCAGGAACAATAACACTCATATTAGGTAAATTAGACATCAAGGCAACATCTTCCAATGCTTGGTGTGTCGCACCGTCTTCGCCAACCGTAACACCGCCATGTGTCCCGACTATCTTTACATTAAAGTTTGAATAACACACGGTATTTCTAACCTGATCATAAGTTCTTCCTGTTGCAAATACAGCAAATGTTGCTGCAAAAGGAATTTTTCCGACAGCGGCTAAACCTGCCGCAGTATCAATCAAATCCTGCTCTGCTATCCCAACATCGAAAAATCTTTCAGGAAACTCTTTTGCAAAAAGTTTTGTTTGAGTTGATGCTGACAAATCTGCATCAAGCGCTACGATATTTTTATTCACTTTTCCTAAATCAGCTAAAGCCCTTCCAAAAGCTTCCCTCGTCGAACGTTTTTTTGTTCTGTCAATAATCACTAATAACACTCCTCTTTTTTACAGTATAGCACAAATTCTATTAACATTTGTAACAATAATAAACGTAAACACATCTTAATATTTGTAACAATAAAAGAAACCGAAAAACCTGTTTTTGTTATAATACTCATACAGGAGTTTTATATGGGTCAGGTTATTGGAAGAAAGAGTATAGCGGATTTTGTTAAAAAGCTGCACGAAGCAGGAAAAACTATTGTTGCAACAAATGGTTGTTTTGATATTTTACATGTCGGTCACGTAAGATATCTTCAAAAAACAAAATCTTTTGCAGATTATTTAATAGTCCTGCTCAATTCCGATAAATCAGTTAAAAGTATAAAAGGTGAAGGTCGTCCGATAAATAATGAATCAGACAGAGCTGAAATTTTAACAGCATTAAGCTGTGTTGATTTTGTAGTTTTATTTGATGAAGATAGTCCTGCAAACCTGCTTGATGAAATTAAACCGGATGTTTATACAAAAGGGGCTGATTACACAATGGATACCCTCCCTGAAAGAGATATTATGATAAAAAACGGTACAAGAGTAGAATTTATAGATTTCGTACAAGGGAAATCTACAACAGGAATTATTGATAAAATAAATAATAAATAAGGAGTTAAAAATGAAGTCTTTTACATTGGAACAAATAGCAAAGATTACAGATGGTATGTTATCAAAGACAGCAGATGTGTCGATTACAAAAATTGCACCACCGTTGCTTGCGGATGAACATACATTAGCACTTGCGCTCGGCGAAGAAGAAATAGAAAACTTAGCTAAGACAAAGGCAAAAGCAGCACTTGTTCCATTGGGAGTAAATATAGACGGATTTTCAACTATTGAAGTTGAACGCCCGAGATTAGCTATGATGAAGTTAATCACTCTATTCTATGAAGAACCTGAAATGAATGAAGGCATCCACCCGACAGCAGTTATTCACCCTGAAGCAAAAGTTGGGCAAAATGTATCATTAGGTCCGAATGTTGTACTTGCAAAAGGTGCAGTAGTTGGTGATAACACAAAAATTTTAGCAAATTGCTATATCGGTAATAATGCAATTATCGGAGAAGGTTGTTTCTTCCATCCGGGGGTAAATATTGGAGATAGAGTAAAAGTTGGTAATAAATGTATCCTACATCACGGGGTATCACTCGGGGCTGACGGTTTCAGCTTTGTTACCGAAAATCCTAACAATATCGAACAAGCCAGAAAAGATGGTGAAATTAAAGACCAAACTTCGGAACACGTTATATTCAAAATCAATTCAATAGGTTCGGTTGTTATTGGGAATAATGTAGAAATAGGTGCTAATGCTACAATTGACCGTGGTACAATTGAAAATACTACAATCGGTGATAATACAAAAATCGATAACCTCGTTATGATAGGACACAATTGTAAAATTGGCAAAGGTTGTATGATTGTATCACAAGTAGGTATAGCAGGAAGTTGTGAAATCGGTGACAGAGTTGTTCTTGCAGGGCAAGCAGGTCTTGCAGACCACATTAAAATCGGTGATGATTCTATTGTTGCAGCTCAAGCCGGTGTAACAAAGAGTTTCCCTGCAAAATCTATAGTTGTCGGTGCTCCTGCTGTTCCTAGAAAAGAATTTATTAAACAATTAAAAATCATGAAAGATGCCGGAGAAATAATTAAAAAATTCAAAAAATATGAACCGCTCCTTTCAGGTTTTGAAAATGAGCAAAATTCATAGTAAACCAAGGAAATTAAATGATTACAATTGCTAAAGAAATACATACCAAAGGAAATACTCTGATGAAAAATTATGACTGTGATGTCGTGATTAAGCCATCTCAAAGAGGTGAAATCAGGTTATTTGTTATAGATGAAGATAAGCCATTTAAAGCTTGTCTTGAAAATGTAATTTCAACTGAGCATTATGTAACCTTGGGAAGCAGAGAGCACAGAACATTACTTGGTAAATGTAAATATAGAGCAGGGCTTTGTGAACATTTCATGGCGGCTTGTGCATTTTTAAGAATAGATTCTATTGATGTATATCTTACACAAGAAGAATTTCCTATCTTTGACGGCAGTTCAAAAGAATGGATAAGACTGTTTAATGAAGCAGGACTTGTTGGAGACATAAAAAAACATCAAAAGTATACAGTGAGTGAACCTGTATATTACTTAAATGGTAAAACAAGCATGGTTATATTACCTGCCGATGAGTTATATATTTCATATTCAGTAAACTATGAACATAAAGATTTACATAATCAGTGGGTAGCGTTTGACAAGAAAAATACGGAAGAAATTATTGAAGCCCGTACATTTGGTTTTTATAAAGATTTAAAAAAATATCAAATGTTAGGTTTTGCACAAGGGGTGAATATAAACAATACTCTTGGTCTTACTGATGATGGCTACACTGTAGATTTGCGCTCAGATAAAGAACCAATAAAACATAAAATTTTAGATTTGTTTGGGGATATTTACCAAACAGGTGTTTCACCACTGGATTTAAAATGTCAGATATTAGTAAAAGAAGCAGGACACGCTGTTCATATAAAAACAGCAAATATGCTTAAAGATAAATTAGTTAAAGTTAAATAAGGAGATAATTATGAGTGAAGAAACATTAAGTTTTGATGTAATGGAAATTATGGATATGATTCCGCACAGATATCCGTTTTTGCTGGTTGATAGAATTACAGAATGTGTTCCGGGCAAATATTCAAAAGGTTATAAGAATTTGACAATGAATGAAGAATTTTTCCAAGGTCATTTTCCAAATAACCCTATCATGCCTGGGGTTTTGCAAATTGAAGCTATGGCTCAATGCTCTGCTCCAATCCTTTGCACATTGCCTGAATATAAGGGTAAATTAACTTTATTTGCAGGTGTTGATAATGTCAGATTTAAAAACATTGTTCGTCCCGGAGACAGACTCGACATGCTTATTGAAATGACAAAGGTTAAAGGTCCTATCGCAAAATGTCACGCTACAGGTTCAGTTGATGGAAAAGTCGTTGTTGAAGCTGACCTAACTGTCGCTATGAAATAAAATTTTTAAACAAAAAGAGGGGTTTTATGCCCCTCTTTTTGTTATTTAATTAAGCCATACTCGAATAAATATTTTTCATTTTTCGACACCAATCTGCATCACAATAACGAGCCCCGATCTGGTCAACGTATTCAATACTTATTTCCGGAATGTTATATCGTTTGGTGTATGCAGCCAGATTTCTAATACCTGCCTCCAGCCCCGCATCAACGGATGAGAAAATTCCAAAGCCATTACCATTTTTGCTGCCGGTATCACCTGCTGCACGATAACTTAAATAGTTATTACAGCTTACACCAACTCCACTGCTTGCTGCCCCAAAACTATGCTCAACACCAATAATTGCACCGACAAATTTAACATCTTTAATACCATATTTTTGGCAAAGACTTTCTATGAGAGACTCTTTTCCGGCCAACTTGCCTTTTAGAGTTCCAGGCTTAATTGTTGTATCAGAACTTGCAAACCTGTAGTCTTTTGCACCGTCTTTTGCTTCTTCCTTTGAAGCTGCTTCGGTTGCTTCTTTATACTTTGTAGCAGCAGTTGTAAAGTCATTTGTTTGAGAAGAAATCAATGCATCACGTTTTGAGTCATAATCAAGTGTAGCTGCATTATATGCTTTTTGAGCACTTACAACAGATGCATATTTATTTGCGGCATCTTGCATTTGCTCTTTTAATTTATTTTTTAATTCAGAAACTTCAGTTTCTAGCTTAGATTTTCTCAGTTCAAGTTCTGAGCTGTTAATAGTCGCACCACCACGAAGATTTGTCAATTCAGCTTCTTTATCTAGAATAGCTTTGGCAACCTTTTGCTTCATCTCGTTTAACTGTTTTTTCTTATCTGCATCTAACTCAGACTCATTGACATCATTCATCTTCGATTGACTATCCCTTAATTCTGCAAGATCAAATTCAACTCTTTGAATAGCTATACTATTATCGTCGGCATTCATCTTAGCATTTATTACGTCTTTATTTACCTGAGCCAACTCTTTTTCTTTTTTTATAAGAGAATCTCTTGTACCTTTAATAGTGTTTGCCATCGCACTGTCTTCACGTTTCAATGTTTCATAGAATGTATTAAATGACAACTCCTGAGTTTCTTTACTTTGTTTTAAGTCTTTATGCAAACCGTCAAACACACTGAATAAATTATCTTTCGCTGTATTTAAATCTGTTTTGGCATCAGTAGCAGCTTGTTGTAATTGCTGAAAGGTTTTAACACCATCAACAGAGCCTGAGCCACCTGCAGAGCCTGAGCCAGTAGTAGAGCCGCCCCCTCCAGTAGCACCAGTGTTTGCTGCAGAAGCAGCTGAAGTATTTTTATCATCTTCAGCTATGGCTTCCTCCTCAGCCTTTGCCTTTTCTTCTGCCTCTTTTTGTTTTTGGAGCACGTACAATTCTTGTTTTCTTGCCGCAATTTGACCGTCTATTTGTGCAATTTTGCCACGAGTAGCAGTAACTTTTTCAGAGGCAGTTTTTACAGAATTTTCGTACAGTGTATCATAAGCTGCTTTTACCATATTGTATGCAGTCATTGCAGCTGTCACAGAAACACTAGCACACCTTCTAATTTCAGTTTCTAATGTGTTTTTTTGTTCTTTTAGCGTTGATAAATTATCTTCTTCTGTCTTAATTTGAGCCTTTAGAGATTCAATTTTAGATTTGACATCTTTTTGCTTTTCATCGCATGCATCTCTTTTTTCTTTAGCAGACGTTTTATTTCTTTCATATTCAGCATCTTGGCCTTCCGCAATTTTTTTCTTTGATTCATAATTTCTTATTTGAGCATCAATAGTTGCATTAAAGGCCTCATCCTGAGCTTTTGTGTCAGAATCCTGCTTTATGGTACGTTTTTGACCTTTTAAATTACTTATTTCATTTGTAAAACCTTTGATTTTTGTATCCAAATCAGCAATTTGCTCAGTATATCCGCTTATTTCTGTATCCAAAGAAGATATCTGATTTGTTAATTTTTCATCAATGTCTTCATAATTTGTCTGTTCGATTTTATAATCAGCAATTGACTTCTCAGTTTGATTAATTTCTTGCAATACAACCTTCAGTGGCGCCGCATAAGTTTTCGCCACCTCATCTTCCTCTAATGCTTTCATATAAGCTTTTTGCTTATTGTCAACCTCCTTCTTTTGTGTGCTTAGTTCAGGAGTTGCACCAGAAAGAACAGCTTTATAATTTTTCTCTTGCTCCGCCAGAGTACGTGTCAAATTACCTTTCTCTGATTCGTACGATTTTAACGTATCATCATCCTCAAATGATATCTCAGAATATGCCTTGTTTTTGGATAATGTCTTATCAACTTTCATATCCTCTCTTGCCGTTTTAAATACATCAACCATTACTTCAACATCATTAAGATCACCAGCATACAGACTGCTCTCCTTGTACTTGTCTGCATATCTATTGTAATCGTGATGAGTCTTTTCTGCCTGGGTATAATCTTTGACACGTAGCCATTTGGGATCAATTCTGGCACTCATTTTACACAAACCTTTCATATAATAATACTTGATAATACATATAACGGCATGCTTACAGGATTCTTTAATATTAATTTACAAAAATACACATAATATCCTTTTATTAGTAACATATGCACTAGCAAAAAATTTTTTTTATGAGTATTATATATAAAACATTAGTAATTCCGGAGAAAAAATAATGGATCCTGTTAGAATATTTAATTTAAATGGTAACAGATATAAATATGAAGATGACTTTAATTTAAGTGAAAGAACAAGAACTAAAACATTATCTATTTTAGAAAAAGATAAAAACGGTCAAGATGTTTTTACACCGATTATAAAAAAGAGTAAATATTGTGAAAATGCATATAGTTATGAAAATTTTAAAACAGGAGAGGTTATTTTAGCTGATAATTTTAGATCAAGTAAAGTATTTGACGTAACCCGAAGAATTGGTAACAATAAATGGGAAAATAACTATATTGGCTCAATTCAAGGGAATAAGATTACCGTTGAAAACGGCAACAGACAAATTTTCCGAATATTAGGAAAAATAAGAGCTATGATTAAATCATTCTAAGAATGTAACACAATTTTACCTGTTGACAGAGTTGGTTTAACGTCTATAACACGTTGATTTGAACTGCCAACCCAATGGATGTTGTTATCATTTAATTCTTGTATAAATTCGCCTTCTGCAATAACGTCAATTTTTTCAATCCCTGATAAATTATTTATTTCTTCCCATTTGTAACCTGTATATAACCAAATAGTTTTATCAGGATATTCATTTGCACATCTGTCAATTAATCTGAAAACTTCAGAACGATTAAACGGATGAAGCGGGTCTCCTCCACTAAAAGTTATCCCTGATATATGCGCTTTAGAAAGGTCATCAAATAATTCTTCCTCAGCTTCTTTATCAAAAGGGATTCCGCCTCCGACATCCCACGTTTCAGGATTTTGACAACCTTTACAATTATGATTGCAGCCTGCTACCCACAAAACAACTCTTAAACCATCCCCATTTAGCATATCATCTTTTGTTATATTATGATAATTCATAAACACTTCCTTTATAATAACGGAAAATTATTTAAATATAAATAATTTTCCGTTTTATTTCTCACAAATAAATGCAGCGCATTTATTTTACATACTCACTCTGTCTTTAATTTCTTCCATCTTTGCTTCATTAAGACGTGTATCGCCTTTTACACGAGAATATGAAAGGTATCCGTTCATTCTGTCTATTTTGGTAAGATTTTTACTTCCGCATTTTGGACAAACATCCATATTTAGTTCCTCGTGTCCGCAGTCATCACAGTATGAAAGTGATAAATTAACACCTTCATAGAAACCCATATCCATTGCTCTTTCTATCAATGTTCTGACTGCTTCTGAGTTGTATGAAATAGGATATTTCACGTATTGAATTTTTCCGCCATTTAGTAAATCCCAAAATCTTTTTTCAAGATCTTGTTTTTCAATAGGTGTAATGTTTTCTGATACGTGACAATGGAAACTGTTGGATACATATCCTCTGTCTGATACGTTCTCAACAATTCCATATTTTTTACGGAATTGCTTTATTTGTAAACCGCAAAGGTTTTCCGCAGGTGTTCCGTAAATTGCATATAAATACCCATCTTCTTTTTTGTATTGTTCAATTTTTGAATTTATATATCTCATAACTTCAAGAGCAAATTCACCATCTTCAGCAATAGATTTACCGTTATGAATTTCTTGTAACTCATTTAAGGCGGTAATACCGAAAGATGCAGTTGTATATTTAAGCAACGGTTTAATTTTATCGTGAAAACCTAAATGACCGCCATAGAATCCGCCTTCACAATAAGCTAAAGGATTAGTTGATGCTCTCATTTCACCAAGATAATCAAGAGTTCTTCTATGCAGATTTCTAATCATATCCATATAGTAGTCAAGAACTTCATAAAAATCTTTATTTTCTTTTTTTGCCTTTGCATAAATCATTGGTAAGTGTAAGCTGATTGCACCAATGTTAAATCTTCCGACAAATACAGGTGTATCATTTTCATCAGCAGGTTTCATCCCGCCTCTTTCATACCAAGGTGATAAGAATGCTCTGCATCCCATAGGTGAAACAACCTTTTTGAATTTTTTGTACATACTTGCAACATATCCTTCACCTGATAAAGATAACCAGTCCGGATACATAGATTTTTGAGAACATTCTAAACCTGCTTCAAATACATCTTCTAATTCTTTCCCTTTTCCGTGTAAATCCTTATCATATAAGAAAACTATTTTAGGGAATAGTACAGGTTTCTTACAGCTTGATTTACCCTGACCTTCTTTTCTGACATTTAACAGTGTCATAGAAGCCATTTTTTCAAATTCACTTGTACCTAAACCTGCAGTTACTGTGATAAACGGATAATCACCTCTGCTTGATGCAACAGAATTGAATTTGTATTCCCAACCTTGAAAACCTTGTTCAAATTCTCTTTGAACGTCTTTCATAGCTTGTTCTCTGGCTTGTTCAAAACTTACACCTAATAGAACATATTTTTCATAAGCTTTATTGTAGCTTAATTCTGCATAAGGGGCTAAGACTTTATCAACTTCAGGCAAAGTGAAACCGCCATATTGTTGACCGGCTGCTGCCATTGTTACATCGCCGATTACGTCAAATGCAACTCTTAAAGATTTTGGTTCATTATACCAAAGATTGCCCATTTCAAAGCCGCCTTTAAGAACATTTGCAATATCAAATAAACAGCAATTCATTGAATCACGTCTTGCTGACATATCATGTATATAAATATATCCATCTCTTGCAGCTTGTAATTCATCAACATTTAAGAAAAATTTCTTGTATAGTTCTTTGTTTAGCTGATTAAAGATTAAAGAACGCTTTGTTGAGACTAAGGTAGAATCTGAGTTTGAATTTTCCTTATCTCCAACATACATGATTTTTTGACTTTCCTGATAAACTTTATCAAGCATTTTTACAAAGTCAATTTTATAGTTTCTGTAATCTCTGTAACTCTTTGCTACTTTAGGGTTAACATCTTCTAATGCACTTTCAACAATACTGTGAATCTTTATGATTTCTATATTGCTATACCCTAAATTTAAAACACTCTTGTTTACAATATTACAAATCTTATTGATTTCTTCAGATGATAATTCAATCAACATTCTTGCTGCTGATTTTTTTATCGCATTAACAACTTTAGTAATATCGTATGCTTCTAAAGTACCGTCTTTTTTTACAATACTAATTTTATCAGTTGACATTTTTGAGCCTATGTCAACAATGTTGTTACTAATTGTTTCGGTTGTTTCCGAAATAGCTTTTTTTACGGTTGCTCCTTTGATTGAATTTGTTACGTTGGCAGATACTGAATTAATGCCAACAACTTCCCCATTTTTTGCAGTTGTCTCTTCCATAATTAAAAATCTCCTCAGTCTCGCAAGTAATTACATTTCCCAAGTATTCCGACTTTCACGGCTGCGGACCAGCGATGGACTTTCACCATGCTTTCCTTGTTAAAT
>OMPX01000107.1 GCA_900313115.1 uncultured bacterium | reverse complement strand
GTATTTTGAACAAAAAGGTGTTGAAAACCCTGAAAGATTTCTTGACCAAGAAAAATTACAGTTTATGAAACAAAACGAAAAAATTCAGATGTTGGCGCAAAATAACAACACTATTGGTCAACTTGCTCAAATGATACCTAACCAAAATGTTGATACACAAGAGCAAATTCCAACAGAACAAGAAGAAGTTCAACAACAAAATTCCGTTTTACCGAAACTGTACGAATTAGCGAAAAAACATATTTTATCAGAAAATAAGGAGGGCTAATATGCCAAAATACAAAAATTATATAAACAAACACACAAAAAACGGCGATATTCATACAATAGAAAATATTGTTAACATGAGCTTTGGAGATGTCGCAAGAAGAGAAAAAGAATTGGAAAGCCAATATAATCAGATTGGAATACCCTCTGATGCTGATATGCAAAATTCCTCAAACGTAGTATTTGTCCATGAATACACACGGGATGACGGAACAATAGTCCATGCCCACTGGCGCTCTAAAGGGGTAAATGCTGAAAGCAAACCTATATCAAATGATAAAATTATTTCAAATAAAATATATGATACATCAGATGAAAATGAATTTATTGGAAATAAAGCATCTGTCTCAACCGATACTGAAAAACCACTCTACCCCAAAAACGGAGTAATTAAAGGTAAAATATCCAGTGATTTAAAAAATAATATTAGAAAGCTAAGCTTTAGTGACAAAATAAAAGAATGGTTATTTACAAATAGTTTAACGGAAAAACTATTACCGATGGCAGCTCATTCTGTTATAGATGGAATGTATGATTTGAACATTTCTAAACAAAATACTCATGCCACTATTTACAATTCAATAAAGGATTTAAAAAACAAAACTTTGATAAAAAAATTTAAAAGTTTAGGGATTCCTGAAAATATAAAAGGAATAGTATATGATTCAAAATCATCAGAAGCTCAAAAAATATCAAAATCAAAAGAGCTTAATAATTATATAAGTGAAGTTATAAATAATGATGATATTTCAATGAAAAACACTTTTGAATTTAAGAAAAATATAAATATTTTTTCTTCGGAAAATGATTTGCATTATTCATTGCAAAATGTAACTGTTCACAATCCTAAAATCTCAAGTGATAATAAAACCTTTACTTGCAAAATAATCGACGTAAGTGATTTTAAAGAACGACCGAAAACCATTCAAAACATACCAAACAATTGGGGATACAAAATGCAAGAAAAAGGTCTATATAAAAATTATTTCCAAATATATGAAATAGAAGTTCCACTATCGAATAAACAAAGAAAATTACTACAAAAAAGAAAAAATTTTTAACTAAAAAAGAGTGCTATTTGAAATAACAAATAGCACTCTTTTTTATTAAAACTTGAAATAAATGTAAATTTATTATAAAATATTCATGCGACATGTAATCTAAAGGTACGCTATGAATAACGTATACAACATTATTAAAATTATTCGTTCTATTTTTATTTTTTTTATATTTTTATTTTTAACTCATTTTATCGCTATGCCCTTTGCTAAAGTTGTTTGTTTTATTCTCACAATATTTTTATCAGTTTTTTTTAATAGCACCATTCCAATATCCTTTCAATTATTTAAAATGACCAATGGATTATATAATATTTATATTTATAATTGTAAATTTATTGGTTATTGTTATACATTTTTATTATCTGTTATTTGCACATACATAATCAATTATTTTATTCAAAATGGAGATAAAAATAATGATATCAACGAATAAAATAAAACTTAAAATTTTGTTTTTTATAGCAATTTCTTTTCTAGGAATTCTTATTTTTGCATTACCTTTATTTATTAACACAGGTTATTACACAAATCAAGATGCAGCATTTAATGCAGTACAAGGCAAAAATTACATAGAAGGATTACTGGCATCTAAAAAATATTTAAATGTGGGATATTGGGGATATAATACATTGTGTCAAATTTGGGGTTGGTTAATTGCATTGTTCATTTTAAGCATATTCTTAAAAACAAATAGTGCAAAAATTTATAAATCGTCAGAAATAAATAATAAAAAATTTATATATTTATGGGCTAACATATCATATATTTTATGGAGTGTTTTATCTGTAATACTATATGTAAATAATTTAGGGAAATACGTCTACAATAGCTATCATGACACTTTATCAATACCTCTATTTGAATCTGCATGTTCTTGTATATATTTTTCAGCTATTTACTACCCATTAGTTAATATAATAATCTTTTTTACGCACAACAAAAAAATTAAAAATATATGGATTATTTGTGTTTTACTTATGACTATTGTATATACAATAGTTGATATGTTTATACATTTTATTGAAAATTTCATGTTGATATCAATACTAATAAATATTTTAGATATTGTTTGGATTGCCCTTTGCATAAATGCATTAAAAATACATACACAAACGTATTAAAAACGGTTCAGCAAACCATTACAATAAAAAATATAACCTTACAGGAAACAAAACTATTCCATCTGATATGAAAGG
>OMPX01000098.1 GCA_900313115.1 uncultured bacterium | reverse complement strand
GAACGCCTGGAAGAAAAAGCTCTGCAAAAACAGATTGATATGCAGCAAGGTGAGTTGGAGTTTACCAAGCCTTCGAGCCTTTTAACAACCGAAGAAGCCGCCGAATATTTAAAGCTCAAGCCAAACACTTTGGAGCGTTGGCGTAGCCAATATCCGCACCGCTTACCGTTTGTTAAAATCGGCAGAACGGTTAAATATCGCAAAGAAGATTTGCAAGCGTTTATATCCGGTAACAGACAAGGTGAATAGAAAAAGGGAGCCGTAAAAAGCTCCCTTTACTCGATAAATGAGGCTTTACTCTAGTTATGCCCGTCTATGACGTAAACAAGGTCATCCGGTTCAAAATCACAACTATCTTCCTCGATGTAATACAGATCATACTTATACTCACGCTTATCATCCTCATCATAAGTTGGCAAGACAAATGCTGCTACTTCACCGTATTCTTCACAAACTTTGTTATAGGTAGTCACGCTAGGAACATCGTCTGTGGCAAAGCGTCCGCCCAATACGCAAAAATCAAAATGAGCAGAAACTTTTTCCCATATTCCACCATCACTTCTGAGTTGATATCCCCATTCTTCGATGTACTCCATAGCCTTATCTTCCAAGGTCATATCTTCGTCATCATTTTCGGAATTGATTTCATTTTCATTATAAGAGATAAATTCTTCAAGAGAATCTGCAATTTTTTCCCAATCTCCTACAGAATCATTTTCCTCGGCATATGCGAACGTTAAAGCACTCATTAATTCTTCAACGTCAGGATAATCCTTAACTTTCGCCACAACTAAGTAATGCATAGTTTTTTCCTTTCACAAAATTAAAGTGTTTGATATCTCGGTACAAAAACGACGCTTTGCTGAGTTACAACATTTTCCGACGGCATGGTTGTTCTTTGTTGTATGTGATGCTGTTTTTCACGGCGTCTGGCATTGCATTCCTTTTTGCGACGATAAGCCTTTTCTTTTTCCTCGGCGATAAAGTTGATAATATCCTCATCAAAATCGCCTTGCTGAACGCTTTCATAAAAGTCTGACAAGAATTCAAGCTTTTGTTGATCATTCAGATACTCCAAAGAGTAACGAACAATGCGTTTGCCACCCAAACGAAGAGTGAAAACCGAGTTGCTTTCGCTGTCAATAATCAGCTTATTCATACGGTTAGAGAGGTCCCATGAGTGATTTTTGAAGTTGATGATGTTCTCATCCAAAATTTTCAAAATACGGCGTTTGTAACCTTCTAAAGAAAGCTGACTTTCGTCTTTGGTTGTTTCCAACTTAGTGGCGTTGTATTTGCTTAAAAAGTTTTTCATTTTAATTTTCCTTTCCTGAAAAATCCAAGAGCACCATTGCTCTCTGACTTAACTTTTGCATGAAAAAACAAGCATTTCCAGAAAATCAAAAATAAAAATTTTTTGAGTTTTACCGAGTTTTATCAAGTTTTATTTTGTTGTGTTTTGTTTTATAGCATTTTGAAACGAAGTGAGCGAATCGGTAACCGAATCGGGAAATCCCGATTCGTTAAAAGGTAAGTTTGAAAGCGAAATTGTGAATAAAATGTTTTTTCGTCTTTAGGGTTATTTATTTTCATAATAACATTACGGCACCAAATTATAATCCACCGGAGGATATTTTATGATGAAATTAAATAAAATTCAAAAAATTCTCATTTTAGCATCAATATTTTGGGAGATATTTGCCTATAATATAAGCTACTATAATTACGGTCATAGATTGGATTTTGAAAAATTTATGCTAGCAAGCTCTCCTGTGATACTGTATTGGAGCGTTGTGTGGATATGGGGATTTGGTACATTTGAGAAACTCTTCAAAAAAATATTCTTTTCTATACAAAATAATATTATAAATGTTGTTGCTTTTTCCTTATTTTTTATTGTCGGATTTAATATTCGCTCTAATGGAAACATTTATAATGATATATTCTATAGTCTTGGCGGAGGAATTGCGGGGCTTTTTGTTGGGTTGATAGTTTTTTACATAGCAGTCATTTTAACCAGTTTTGTAAAAGATTTAAAGAAAAGAAAGATAGCAGTATCTCTATTATTTTTTGCTCTTTCCATTTTATATTATTTATTATCCTTTATTTTTTTACCTTCTATGGAACAAAAACAATTACAAGAATTAAAGCAACAAGTTTTAGATGTTGTTGATAAAGGATATGATGCCACAGATAATGCATTCAATCATGAAGATAATATCAAGTATTCATCTAAAGGAAACCCTAATGCACAAGGATTAAATATAAAACTTGAATATCCAAATAGCTGGCACATAGAAAATATTAATCGTGAAGATAATATTGATGAATCATACAGAATTATAGATATGTTTGTAGCAAATTCAGACGAGCAAGTCGTTTGTATGTTATCAGTAATTAAGCAGCCAAAAGCATATAGCTATGATGAATGGAAAAAGCTAATATATGATAAAGAACTTATGACTAATGAATTTAAAAAACTACTTTTCCATAATGAAAATGAATATGGCATTAAAGCTTTACCAAGTAAAGACATTGTACTGCTTCAAGATGAAATAAATGGTTTGCCAACAGTTATAGCGAATTATACTGGCAACTTAAAATATAATAAATATACAGCCTATCAAGAAGGCACTTATTATATTTTAAACTATAAAGATATAAGTATAAATTTTAATTGCCGTGCTCTCAGCGATGATGAAAATCAGACAAAGGTGCTAATGGATAAGTATTATCCATTAGTCTCATCTATAGCAAATAGTATTAATTTAGATATATAAATTGATGATATAACTCATTATCATCATAATATTCAGCAGGAAGATTCCTCCGCTCTTTATGTGTCCAATATTTTGCCCATTTATCCATTTGAAATCTTTTAATTGACTAAATGTGATAAAATTTTAGGAAGCTTTCCACATTCTTTTTGAATTGCTTTAGCATCTCCGTTATTGTCTATATAACTACTTCCATAGCATTCACAATAATTCTCATCAATTTTAACTTTTTCATCTTCAAATGTTAGCAAGCATAAGGAATATATATTTTCTTTTGCTTCATAGATTCTATTTTGGTGTTCCTCTTCAGATTTATAATCATTTTTATACTCAAAAATAATTTGAGAAACTGTTTTCATTGTACCTTCTTTATTTTTATATTTGTACACGCCTTTTCTAACAGCGCATTTATCATTTGGAACCTCATAAATCATACCATCATACCAATCATCGCCTATTTTATCGGCTAAAACAAAATCTAAATTATTGTGGTAGTAATCACTACAATCAGGTGTAAAACATTCATAAGCCAATCCTGTGTTGTGGTATATTGCTTGCAATACCTTAAACCTTCTCACGCCTATACAATCTTTGTTGTCAATATTAACTTCTGTTAATGAATCTGTTATTGAACAAGAAGTTAGCAAAAAGCACACAATGTATATAATATTTTTCATATCTTATCTCCTGAATTTTTTTCAGGTTATAAAATGTTATTTAGTTTTTCAATATTTTTAAACCAATTATCAAAGGGTTTATTTGTGTCGCAACTTCCTAATACTCTGCGCCGAATCTTTTGAGCAGATTTACATAGCGAGGGTTATGTGCTTTTGCTAAATAAAGAGCTGTTTTGTTATGGTTGGAAATGATATTTACATCTGCTCCGTTTTTGAGCAACAAAACAACAATCAAATATCTGTTCGGAATATATTTTCCTGACAATGCTTTCATCAAAGGTGTGTATCCGTTGCGTTTATCAATGACATTAGGATTAGCACCATGCCTTAAAAGTGATATCAAAGCATTGGCATTTCCATATTCAATAGCATACATAATGGGATATATACCTCTGCGGTCAGGTGAATTAACATCGATATTGTTAATCAGCAGTTCGTGGATAGTGTTAGTATCGTTAATCGCAATCGCAGTATTTAACTCATCTATTTTTGTTGTGTTTTGAGGTATTTTTCTTTTTTTAAGCATAATTTCATACTCCTTATAGTTTGTTTCTATAAGTATTTATCTAATAATGGATTGAAAATTATGATAAATAATAATGCCAGTAATTATTGGTGATGTTGATTTCATACTCACGCTACCGACAAAAAATATCGGTAGCATTTTATTGTATCAAATTGTAATTAATTTCTGGTTTATTTGCAGACTTTTTAATAATTTGGTCAGCTATTAATTCTCCCCTAAGGTGCTGTCTTCTAATGAAATCAAGTAATTCTTTTGTTCCACCTTCATTTTTATATACATTATAGAGCCCTTCACAAGATTCACCTTTATCTGGTGAGGAACAAGCATTATTCACGGTAATAGCTAACTTATATATAAAACTAGCTACTTCAAATTCGGCAATATTTTTATAACCAAATTTTTCAGCTAATATTTCTTCTTCCGCATCGGTAGGAAGGATTTCTTGAGTTTCTTTATATAATTCTTTAAGAGTTTCGGGATTATCGCCATGATATGCTGCCAAAAACAAAGAAGAAGATGTGGCGTAGCATTGATAAGAAACGCTAAACATAAGGAAAAAAATTAAGTATTTTAAGTTTTTCATGAATAACAGATCCTCTAGAAAATTTTTAAATGCTATATCAAAATCTATCTTTATTCTATATCTTTTGAAAACATAATCAAACATTATAAAGTTTTTATCCTACAACAATTTTTTAATAAAAGATTATTTTGTCCAGATGGCGAATAAAAATTATTGACAATCCCTGAAAATGCTGCTCCCGTGACTGTGTTACTACAACTACAATCAGTATGAGAAGTAGCTCCGTTATTCGAGCAAGCAGAGAGGTGCTATCGGTAGCAATATCGGTAGCACTTCTTTGTAACACCAGAGAAAATGCAACAATAATTGATTGTGAATAAGTTGCTATATCTTCTTCCGGTACAGGTATATTATTTTTTTAGATTTTTAGTGTAATTGCATGCCGGATAATTTGTGCAACCTAAAAATTTTTCATGAGTTTCCTTATTAGTTCTTTCAACCATCCATCCTCGCTTACATTTAGGACAAATTGTTTTATTCGTTTTTTTGCAATAATTTTCTAATGTATCATTGATAATCTCAATCTTTTGAGACATTTCTTCATAAAATGGTGTAGGTCTTTTTTCGGATATTAACCAATAGCATTGCTTTCTGCATCTTGTTAAAGCAACATAAAGCATTCTTCTTTCTTCAGCATATTGATACGAATCAGTGCGATATAACAATGGTTGCATCAGATAATCATCAGGTAATGCGCACGGGAATGAGTGTATTTCATTTTCATCAAACATACCATTTAAAAATATAGTGTAATCCCATTCAAGACCTTTGGCTTTATGTATTGTTGAAAAACCAATGCGTTCGCCTTGATAACATATGCTATAAACACCTTGATTTTCAACATAATAAATATCATTTTCCGAGTTATTGCTCAGATTGTATGTATTCGGTGTGTTCGGATTATATCTTCCGATGATACATAGAGTTTCATTTTCTTTCTTTTTTGCCAGAATTTCATCTAATGCTATCATCAGTGCACTTTTAATATCTTCACACCCATCAACCATATCCGTACTTTGTTTATCAGGATGATATAAAACGGCTTTAAGCGGGTATTTTTCATCGTTATTGTCAGTACGCAAAGTTTTACCTATTTGAGATTTATTCTTCATAATAAACTTTGTTGTAATTTCTAATAATTGTTGAGGATTCCGATGATTTTCAGTAACATATAATTCCTTTGCATCCTTAAAAAAATCTGTAAATTTAGTAAATAACGAGATATCACTTCCATTAAAGCCATAAATTGATTGCCAATCATCACCGACAACTGTTATTTTTGCATTATTTACTTCTCTTAACGCTTTTACAAATTCATAACGGATTTGGGTTATATCTTGGTACTCATCTATTAAAATATAATCATAAGAGCGTTTTATTTGATTTGTCTTTATTTTGTTTATTGCTTTAGAAATCATCTCTGCAAAATCAATACAATGATTCTTTGCTAAAGTTTGTTGATATAGTTTATATATCTGAGCAATTATCTCAAACAATTTATTTGCAGAAGGATGATATATGTCTGGGGTTTTCTTTAGTACAGCGTCTCTCCAACTTTCAATACTAGCGCAATCTTTCTGTGATTTAAAAAGATTGATTGCTCGCTCAATACGGTTTATGAAACTTTCGTATCTTGCAAGGTTTTGTAATTTATTCAAGTACTCTCTGATTTTATCATCAGTTATAGGTTTTAATACAACACCTCTGTCTGAGAGCATTTTTTTCAATTCAGTCAATAATGTACCATTGTGCAACATATCAGATGTTGTATAAAGCAATTTGCCTTTATGCGTTTGTATTTTTTCTTCCATTTGTTGCAAATATTTAGCTTCATCTTTGCACCAAGAGGCGTGTTTATTGCCTTGTTCATCAGTTGTAACCCCGAAATGTTCAAGCCATATGCCTTCATTTTCTGCGGTCTTTATATAAAAATCAGGTTTATATTGCTTATTTGTTTTGCTTTCTTGTCCTAAATAGGGCTTGTCATATACTTTTTCATATTCATAATCTATTCCATTCAAAAATAAAAAATTAGCTATTTTGACTTCAGCCAAACTTTTTACGCTTTCACCTTTAATTGATTTCTTTTGATTTTCAAAATATTTTATTTCAGCTTTTAGTGTTGGAAAAGATTTATTTTCTTCATTATCTATTGCATATTTTTCAAGATCGGTAGAAATATTCTTTTCGTTCACATATGCTATTAACTCTAAGAACAATCGTTTAATATTTTCAAATAAATCGCCTATATTTTTAATCTCAAACTTGTTCTTATGTTCAGGATACAATATTTGCCTGAGAATGTTTCCAATCGTAATGTTATCATCACATTTATACTCTTTATTTTTTTCTTTTATAATATCAAAACCTAAACTATGAAAAGTTTGAGCTTTAATACCGGCATTTAACTGTTTTAATTTGTTATTTAAATCTTCTACTGTTTTATTAGTATAAGATAAAACGAGCATTCTATCGGGAGATACTCCTTTATATAACAGATATTTAATTTTGCCTAATAGTGTACTTGTTTTGCCGCAACCAGCACCAGCTATAACCAGGCAGTTATCTTCGTCAGCTACTACTGCAATTTTTTGCTCTTCGTTTAGCGGATTTTTATCCACTGTTATAAATGCTTCAGGATACCTTTCAACTTCTTTTTTCATAAATTTTTTATTATGATTTTCAACAAGTTTTCTTAAAAAGCCATCATCATTTATTTTATTATTTTCGTATAATTCTTTTAGTTTTTCTTGCTCTTTGACTGATATATAATCATCTTTTAATGCTATTTTTTCTGAAATTTTAATGTTAAATAGATCCCTATTGTGTTTGGCAGCAATTTTACGCAAGAAATCTTGGGTTATATACCCTAAATCTAGGTATGTTGGATAATAAGAGTTAAATAAATTCCTTATATCTGATACATATAGATATTCACTAGATTTCATTAATTTTTTTAATTCCGAAAGATTTTCTATAAGAGCATCCGTTGTTATTGCTTGTAGACAAGAGGAATTTTCCGTTATTTTTTTTATACCATAGTTACTGTAGTTAACAAACTCTATGCAATAATACCAATCGGCATAAGATACAACCTTTCCTAATCCAAAGGTTTCATGGTATACTATATCGCCGATTCTAAATCTCATATCTGCAGTCCTTATTTTGGTAACCTGTTTAATTTTAGAAATTTTACAATTACCATAGTAGCCTTAAAGTATTTTTTCCACAACTTATTGCCGTTTTGCATAATTAACTCCGAATTTTCTGGGAT
>OMPX01000079.1 GCA_900313115.1 uncultured bacterium | reverse complement strand
TTTTCGGTACTTCGTACCTGTCAACTCCATCTGCTCGCTATCCGGCATAAATGCCGTACAGAAATTCGCTCTTCCTCAAAGAGGGGAAAACTAAATATAACCTCTCAGTGGGGGAGGTCGTCGTTCTTGAAGCAGCTTTGTTAGAACGACGGGTGGGGGGAAATTATAAAATGGGAAATGGGAAATTATTTATTCCCCTCTTCCTCAAATAGGGGATAAAAAAGGCATGACTTTCGTATCACAATTAGTCGTAGGGTGCGTCGTTTGACGCACCGATTATAATAATTTCGTATTTTTAATTTTATAAACATCTTGCCGTTTTATCAAAAAGGGCATGACATTTTGCTATTCACTATTCACTATTCACTTAAAAAAGGCATGACTTTCGTATCACAATTAGTTTTGGAGAGTTTTTATGAATTTATAAATAACTTTGAGTTTTGTGTCGTTCATGCGCTTTGTGCTAGAGTTTATATAATTAATAAGTTCATTTTTTGACATTTTAATGTGTTCAAACTGGAACAATTCTGCAACGGGTACGTTGAGTGCGTATGCTATATCGAGTAAAGATTTGGATGGAAAAGTCTTTCCTGTTTCGATATTACTGAGGTTTCGGGGGTCGATATTGATTTTTTCAGCCAATTCTTGTTGAGAAATATTGTAGCTTTTTCTCAACTCGCGAATCCTTTGACCGAGTAATTTTTTAATATCATCCATGTTAGTTACCAATAAAATGTTAAAATATTATACATATATATTTAATGATGTAACAATAGATTTAAACGGCTTATATCCAACTATACATAGATGTTCGGGGGATTTTACATGATATAAATATTCCGGTTGTGATAAAAAACTTAACGAAAACTTAGATTTATATTTGCATTATCAAATTATTCATAGTAAAATTTAAGCAAAATGGATGAAATATGTTAAATTAACGTATTTCTGTTTTTATAAAGAGAGTTTAGAGTGGTGTAGCCAAAAAGATAAAGGAGCGAAAAACAATGGCAGAAAATTTAACATTAGATTTGACCGGTTCAAAGAAAATAGAAAAATCTTATACCGAAAAATTAGCTGAAAAAGATGCTGTAACATTAACAATACAGAACGATGTTGCAGGTCAGGTTGCATACGCACCAAAAGGTAACGATATCGTTGTTACTGTTTATGGTGTTAAAACAGATGAAACATATACATATTCAAGAGTAAAAACAACATATAAAGAAACTTCAGCAGAAGGAGCAACAACAAAAACATATTCAGTAACAACTGTTACAGAAAACTTAGTAAACGGAGAATGGGTAGCTGCAAAGGATTCAAAAACTGAAGCATACACACCAAAAGAGGGTGAAACAGTTAATACAAAAGATCCAAGTTATGCATATACTAAAACTACAACTTACTTAACAACATCAAATAAGAATATTACTAGTAGTGTAGATTCTAGTTATAAGTTTGTAGCTAATAATGGTAAAGCTGCAGAAGGAACAACTCCTGCTGTTGCAGCAACAGAAGAATATAATTACAAAAAAGAACATACTGTTTGGACTAAAACTACAACAGGTTCAGGTGAGTCTGCAAAGACAACATATTCTTATCATACAGAAACAAGTACATATGATTTTACAAATAATAAGTGGGGTAATGCAGTTAAAAGTGCCGAATCAAAAGCACAAGATACTGCTCCAACTGATGTAACATTTAAAGATAATGAAACGAAAGCATCAACAGCAAGTGTTTATACTCAAATAGTTCACAAATTACCATCATCAGAATCATATTCAGGTGCAACATATCCTTCTTACAAATTAGATGGTGCAACTGTTGATACTGACACTGTTCTTTCTACAGTTACATATAAAAACGGTAACTTGGTTGGTGATGCTGGCTATGTAAAATTAGATTCAGAAAATCTTGATGTAACTAATTTATTAACAGTGGACTATGAAATCAAAGATGATGGTAAAGGTAACTTCAACGGTACTTGGATGAATGAATTTTCAACATCTACAACAGGTGTTGACAAATTCAACCTTGGCACAGGTTCAGACAAGATTACATTCAGTGGTTACTATGGTGATGACACTGTCGTTACTAACAAAGGCGAAAAATTGAACCTTGTATTTGATGATGCATCAAAAGTTGATTATGACATCAAAGGTAATGATGTTGTATTATCATCACAAAATGAATACTATGCAACAGTAAAAGTTGATAAAGACTATGTTATTGATGGTCACGTAAAAAATGCTGACGGTTCATCGACACATATTTCAATATTGGATAAATTGACCGATGTAAAATATTCAAACGGAACAAAGACTATTACAGCTGAAGAATATGCAAAATTAACAGATAAAACAGGATATTCATTCAAAGAAGGTACATTGAGCTTGTCATTGCAATCAGGTTTGGCACACAGTGCAGACTATAATAAATTGACAATGTTGAGTTCTGAATCATTATATAAAATGAGCGATTATAAAGATGCAGATTGGTCTAATCTTGGTGACTATGCTGACAAAACAAAATATGATGATGTAGCAATATGTTTAGCAAACAGTGAAGCAAAAGCAGCTGCAAGTGAATCAGGTTATACATTTGGCGAAACTAAATTGACAGACTTGAAGGTTTATAGAGTAGTAAATGGAGTTGTTGATTCAAATTATGGTACAACTCAATATATCACAGGTTTGGGCGATGCTGCAGATACATCTGATGCATATAACAAGTCCCTTTATGATGCTCAATATGAAGGTTCTGTAACATTAACAAACTATGCTAAGGCTGATAACGGTTCTGTTGTTAAAGTTAACGGTTCAGAAACTGAAACATTAGCATCACATCCATATGACGTAGCTATGGCTTATGATGAAAAGACTAAGAAATATGCTACTTCTTACAAAGGTACTTGGTTGAACGAAAATATCGTTGCAGGTAAAGAAGCTGAATCATTCGCTATGGGTAGTGGTAAAGATTCAATCACTATTAATATTGAAACTGACAATGATTCAAAACCAATAGCATTTGGCAACAAAACTGTAACATTGTCTGAAAAAGAAGATTTGACAATCAATGTAAGTCGTAAAGGAGCATTTGGTCAAAATAATTACAAAACAAGTGTAAAAGGAAATGACTTGGTTGTTTCAGTGTATGATAAAGATTGGCACACAGATGACGAAGCATTAGGCTCAATAACAATCAAGAATTGGGCAAAAACAAACAGTGATGTTGCAGGTTTAAAAATTGTTGCAACAGACACATCTGAAGGTGGTAAATATATGTCATTTAACTTGAAGGATGAGGAAGTAACATATTTTAATGGTACTGAATATGTAACAGCTCCAAACTCAACAGTTTGGTATGCATCAGATGTAAATATTGCTAAAGATGCTACATCATTAACAACATCAAGATTGAGTGATAAGATTGACTTAACAGGTACAAAAGTTACAAAAGTAAATGCAGGTGATGGTAATAACGTTATCACAGCATCTGATAAGGGTGTATCAATCACAGCAGGTGCAGGTAATGATACTGCAATAAGTGGAAAAGGTGATGATGTATTCAACTTAGGTACATCTTTAGTATCTGTTGATTCTGAAGGTGTAGTACACCCTGACGGCTATGATAAAATCACTTTCTCAGGCGACTTCGGTGACGATACTGTTGTCTTAAACAAGGGTGAAGTTCTTAACCTTGATTTAAATGGTGCTGCATATACTTGTGATGTTGAAGGAAAGGATCTTGTTATCTCAGCAAACGATAGTACAAAGGCAGTTGGTTCTGTCAGATTGAAAAATTATGCAGCTAAAGATACAGGTGCTACAATCTATATGAATAATGAAACTGCAGCATT
>OMPX01000210.1 GCA_900313115.1 uncultured bacterium | reverse complement strand
ATGGCGGGAACGACGAGGCTCGAACTCGCGACCTCATGCGTGACAGGCATGCGCTCTAACCAAACTGAGCTACGCTCCCATATTTAATTGTCATTTGTGTGGTTTCGGTATCTCAGTTTGCTTAGAGCAATATTTAAACTTTCGTTCGTCATTGACTCACTGAGCCAAACTGAGCTACGCTCCCATGTTCTATTGTCAAACAACCAACTATAAATCGGTTGTAAACCTATTCTAACCTAAGCAAAATTATTTTGCAAGCACTTTTTTATAAAATTTAAGGACGGAATATGATTTTTTATTCCGTCCTTAATTATAATCTATATTAGTAAAGATTTACCAATTACATTTACCCTTAGTTTTCACCGGCTGAGATGTAACAATCTTTTCTCTTATCGGAATAAGATGTATGTAACAACTCATGAGCCTTGTGAGAATTTGGTTTTTCTAGGTGGTTCTTATACAAATCTATGATTTCAGGGTTTTCGTGAGATTTTCTCCATTGACCTGTTGCATCATCTGTATAAAGCCCTTGAGCACGTTCTTCCTTAATATTTGAATCATTATGGCTCAATGGCTGACCGCCGCCGTTAATACAACCGCCAGGGCAAGCCATTACCTCTAATAATTGATAATCAGCTTTACCTTCTTTGATTTCTCTCAAGCATTTTTCTGCTTCTTTCAAAGTATTAACGATTTTAACCTTAATCTTTGTACCTTTAAGATCAAGCTCAACCGTTTTAACTCTGTGAGTACCACGCATGTCATTGATAACAACATCTTTAAGTTCTTCACCTGTTACCATATTGTAAGCAGTTCTTGCTGCAGCCTCTGCAACACCGCCTGATACCCCGAAGATTGTACCTGCACCTGTATATTTACCAAACGGTGTATCAGCAGGTTCACCCTTGATATTTTTGAAATCAATACCTGCAGATTTAATCATTTTACCCAACTCTTGAGTTGTTAAAACGTAATCAATTTCCTGCTTACCGTTTTCCATCTTGAATTGCTCTCTGTTTGCTTCATACTTTTTAGCAGTACAAGGCATAATAGAAACACTTACAAGATTTTCAGGTGTAATATCTTCATAATATTTAGGAACGTATTCTCTAATAATTGCACCCATCATACCTTGCGGTGATTTACAAGTAGATAAATGCTCCTTCATATCAGGATGTTCAAGTTCTAAATATCTAACCCAAGCAGGACAACAAGAAGTAAATAGGGGTAAATTTTTACCTGATTTTACGCGCTCAACAAATTCTGCGGCTTCTTCCATAATAGTTAAGTCAGCAGAGAAGTTTGTATCAAACACTAAATCAAAACCTATTGCCCTTAAGGCAGCATTAATTTTTTCAGTTGAGTTTACCCCCGGCTCTAAACCGAACATTTCACCTATTGCAACACGAACAGATGGTGCAAATTGAACGACAACTTTCTTTTCAGGATTTGTAATTTCCTTCCAAACCTTTTCTATTTGAGAATTGATAGTCAAAGCACCTGTAGGACAAACTGCCGCACACTGACCGCAATTTACACATTCAGAACTTGCAAGAGGTTTTCCGTTCATAGGTTGCACTAAAGTCTTTGAACCTCTGTTTGCAAAACCTAATACAGAATGTTGATATTCGCTACATGCTCTTACACACGCACCGCAAAGAATACATTTGTTTGCATCACGAACAATTGACGGGCTGCTGTGATCAACAGGTAGAAAATCATCTTTTTCTGCATAAGGAATATCCGTAATACCATATTCTTCTGCGTATTGTTGTAATTCACAGTTGCCTGAACGCTCGCATGTTAAACATTTTCTGTCGTGGTTTGCCAACAACAACTGAAGAACGGTTTTTCTTATTCTTCTTGTTTTTTCTGTGTTTAATTTTACTTTGATACCTGCTTCAGGCGGCATTGTACAAGATGAGTTAATCATTTTTCTTCCGTTTGGATACTCAACTTCAACAACACACATTCTGCAAGCACCGAATGATGTTAAGTCAGGACGATAGCAGAATGTAGGAACGTTCATGCCTGCTTTTCTGATAACT
>OMPX01000045.1 GCA_900313115.1 uncultured bacterium | reverse complement strand
TTTTAACGAATGTTTAAACACATCAAAATCATGCGTCTTATGCTGAGGTTTATTTATCATTGTTCTCAATTCAGGCAATACACTTACGATTTCATTCAATTCTTTTTCAATCGTTTTATTATTACACTCGATTTTATTCTTTTCAGAGAATTTAATTACATTTTCTCTTAAATTCTCAACAACTTTTTTCGTATTTTTATCAGTTATTTCTGTCAATTTTTTACCGTTATTTAAGTTAACGGGATAACCGACAATTGAAAAACCTGTTTTGTAATTTTTTGGATTTTTATGCAATTCAAAACCAAAATAATCATAGACTTTTTGACGTTCTTTCGGATCTAAATCTTTAACTTTTTCCAGAACATCTTTAGTAAACGAATCTTTGTCATATTCTTGAGTAATAGTCAGAGCATTATATTCTTCATCCGATAATTTTTTAAGATTATCAGATAAACTTACTAAATTTTCATTAAATTTTGTAATTTGCCCCTCTGAAAGTTTATTTGTTTCTATACCCAATGAACGCACCAGAGCAGGGAGAATTTCACAATATTCCTCTTGTGTTTTAGGTATCATTGGGAAATCTTGTTTTAGGACAACACTTGTATTAAACAAATCAACGTTTGCAGAAACAAGTTTTCTCAACAAATCTTTTTTACTATTGATTGCGATTTCATTAATACCTTGTTTCCCATGCATATCAAGGAATTTTGTCGCAACCAATACATCATTAATATTGTATTTTTCTAAATTTTCGCCAACTTTTTTCTCTAAATCTTTAAAATCTTCGTACGACGTATTATTTGCTATACTTAAAACTTCTTGTGCGGTAAATTGCGGTACTCGGTTACCTTTTTCATTAATAATGGATTTGTGTGTGAGATGTTTTAAAAATTCAACATCACAATTTTTTGAATTTTTTATAAAATTAATGATATCATTTGGAGAATAAGTATACTCCTCATTTCCATCATCCTGAACAGTTTTATGGTCAACCAAAAATGTTATTAAATCTTTGTTTTCCTGTGCGCCCTGAACAATTTTTGCTATGTCATATCCGTTAAAACGTCTGCGCACACCATTGTCAGTTTTAGTTTTTTGGTTTACTAATTTTTCAGTAAACTCGCTATCAATATTATGAACTTCTGCAATACTTTCAATATCTCCGCCACAATAAACTAATGTTTGATTACCTGAACTGTCTTTCTCAAACATATTAAGTAAAACTTCTGTATATTCAGGATTTTTTTCATGAGCATTAAGAACGTGAAGAACATCAACATCACGTAATAGCGGATATGTTCTGTTATCAATTTTTGTTTTTAAAGATAACAAATATTTTGTATATTCAGAATCCTTTTTATCCGCTTCAACTATTGACTTTATACCCTCTACACTATATTCAGGACGAGGATACTTGTCATTTTCGTCAATAAGTGATTTAACAAGCGGTTTATTTTCTAAATACGTATTCATTATTGAAGTGATTTCATAAGAAGCGTATTGTGGAACATAGTCTCCGTTATACTCTTTGTTAGATTTATTCAATAGCTTATTAAACAACTTTTTATCAATTTTACTTGCTTCTATTAGTGGTTTAATCTCATTTGGTTCAAACCTGTTAACTACACGATTAAAACGCTGATATTTCATGTTCATAAAGGTACGAGTTAACCCCTCGTCTAACTTTGCAGCAGCACATAAATTGATAATATCGCTATCATCATAATATGGTTCGTGAACATTTTTATTATGATTATTCTGTCTTGTTTTATTTATGATATTTCGCACAAATTGTTTATTCTCAGGTGTATTTTCAAGAATTTCTTTTATCCTGTTTATAGAAAATCTGGGTTGAGTTTCATCTCTCCAATTTGTTTTTGTTGCTTCCGTTAGAAATTTGACAAAATCTTTATCTTCCTGACCTTTTTCAACTATATATCTTAAATCATCTGTGCCATATTGCTGATTTTTAAATTTATCAATCAAATAATCAGTCAATTCAGGATCTATTGCATGGATTTCTGTCATATTTTTAATATCACGACTACTGTTAACATAAGATATTCGCTCGTTTGTTTGTTTATATTCAGGAATTTCACCATTATTCAATTTTGCTAAATCATCTTCATCAATATAACAAGTCGGATATCCGTTTTCATCATACTTAACTTTTTCTGCCAAAAGCTTGTTTACAAAAACCTTATCAATTTGTGCAGCTTCTACAACATCTTTAATGTTCTTTGGTTCATAAAATCTGTGTCTTGGTTCATCACATCGTTTTAAATTCATGACAAAATTTGTATAATCTTTATCAATTCCGTATGAATCAGCCAAAGCAAGAATATTCTCCATTTTTGAATAACGCAAACGTCCGTCTTCATATCTCAAATTTAAAACATCAAGCAATTGTTCAGGTCGTTTTTGATATTCCTGATGCAAAGTTTGAACATCTTCAACATTGAATAATAAACCGTTCAAGCCTTCCTCTAAAAAGCATTTTTGAACAAATTGCATTTCGTCTTCATTTTTAATATTTTCTGCAAGATTGTCTAATATCTTTAAAGAATCATCCGACATCCAATATTGAGCCTTAATAAACTTTCTCAACCTAAGTTTTTCAAGACCATTTTCAGATGTATATATATAATTCGGATAATCATAATACTTTACATCATTATCACGCATAAACTCTAAGATTTTATTAAATTTATTAAAATCTGTTTTTTCATTACACATTACACGATGAAAATCGTTTTCATTATAATAAAGCTTTTTATCATCCAATTCACGTTTTAAAAGAATTGCTTTGGCTGCGCCTGAATAATCTTTATTTCCTACGTGAAGCGCTCTTTCAGGATAATATGTATCAAGATTATCAGTTCCTTTATGAACTTTTAATAACTCAATGATTCCGTCTAATCTATTAGAATCAGTTGTGCCTTCTTGTATTATAAAATCAAATAATTTATCGTCTTTTATCTTTCCATAATCTTTATCAAATATAATATTACAAATTTCAGCCATTTTATCTTTTGGGAAAGTAGAATCTTTATCAGGTAAATAATAAATTCCTTTTAGTTTCGCATCAGGAGAAAGTGAATTTATATACGTTTGAACTTCTTCTATATCTTCTCTTTGTGATAATTCATAAAGTTTCGATATATCAAGCCCGCTATCAGAGGAATCAAGCTCCATAGGATAATCTTTCAGCATCTTTGAAACACTATCCAATTTTCCTGTTGCGGTTTTTAAATCTTCACCCGAATAGTTATATTTCATAGTGCTTTTGTCAATAATGCCATATTTTGATAATTCACTAAGCTTATCGCAATAATTTTGAACTAATTCAGGGGTAAGATCATCATCTTCTCCCAATGATATACACATTGCCGATGTCATTTTCAGATTATCAGGTAAGACTTCATTGATTTGCTTTATAATTCCTGCTCTTTTTGGAGTGAGCGATTCGTAAAATTCATCAGAATTATATTTAAAACCTTTCAAATCACATACATCTAATTTGCCTTCAATATAACTTATTAACGGCAGTTTTTCTAAAAACCGTTCAGGGTCACTCGAATCTTTTAAAAATTCAATAAAATCATATAATTCACCATCTTCCGTAATAGAAAGATGCTCTTTCATAGCCTCAATATTATCCTTGTTCGCATATTTACAAGCACCGGAGAACTGATTTTTCAGCCATTCTTTCTTTTCTTCAGGATTCTGAGTATCCATATATTCTTTAAAATCTTTAAGGTCAGTTTCTTCATTGATAATTCCGGAGTCCAAATATCCTTTAAAATTACTGATTTGAGTTAAAGTTTCTTTGTTATTCAAATCAAGTGCGGTTATATCTTCGTCGGTAAAATAATATTTTTTAAGATGTTTTATTGCATCTTCTTTTGACAGAATCGGTGTTTCGGTTAGTTTTACAGGCTCAAAACTCTTCTCGGCGGAGCTATTTACATTTGCCCCTTTACCCCTACTACCACAGCCCGTGAATACAACTTGGCTTCTTCCTAAATATTCAGACGGATTAGGAGAGTTCGCAATATCTTTTTCCTCATAATTCATATCAGATTTATGAGTCTGTTTATTATTAATAGGTTGATTATCAAAATTATTGTTTTTACCGAAAATTTTCATACGTAACTAACCTTAAATAACCGTCATGATTTTTTACGACAAATCATGAGTTAATCTTTAGCAATATTAAATAATTGTTACAAAAGTTATATATATCCTCCAAATGAATGGTTGATTTTTGTAAAAACATCATTAACATGATAGTGAAGAAAGAGAGAATATACAGGAGATTACCCCATGGCGAATTTTAGTGCTTCGTCGCTTTTTGCAGGCGTTAACGCAGGAGTCAGAAACTCTTATGCAGTATTATCTAATATGTATTCTGACGGACTTACGCAAAAGAACTTGTCAAAAGCAATGACGAATACGACTTTATTACAAAGTCCTTACGGAACTACATTTGCATCATACTTATCACAAAACTTCGGCACTCTTGATAAAGACGGGAACGGCAAATTATCAGGAAAAGAAGTTGATAAACTCATGACTCAAATGACAAACAAAGGTTTAAGCAGAGATCAGATAACATCATTAGGCGGAATGAGCGGTATTTCTGCAAACACCCAATCCATGATTATGGATCACTTTAACGACATTGATACAAACCACGACGGTTATGTGAACAGTGCGGAAGTTCAGGCTTATGTACTTCAGTCAAAACTTGAAAACAAAAAACAAGAAGACAACCAAAAAATGATTAACAGAACATCCCTGTTCTATGGTGATGATAAGGCTGACAGCACCTATACAAGTCTAATATCCTATAAATGGCTACAAGACGATAATAAATAATTGTGAATTATAGGTACAAAAAGCACAAGGAAAGTGATTGAAGGTTGAATCAATTTTTGCAATTTGCAATTTGTGCGAAAAAAGAGATGGCGAAAACCATCTCTTTTAATTTCTAGGCTAAATGGTTGATTTTTTCATGCCTGAAACCAAGTTTTTGTTTGAAAAATTCTAAAAACATGATAATATTATTACGTTAAGGGATGAATTATTATTGCCCTGAACAATGTTAAACAGGTAAATAATTACCGCAAGAGAAAAGGAGACATATCATAGCACCGGAGAATAGAACATTTGGTAACAGACCAAAAGATAACAAAGATAAAGTTATTATGAACGAAAGAATACGTTCAGCAGAAGTAAGATTGATTGATGAAAATGGTGAAAACCACGGAGTTGTTCCAACTTCAAAAGCGTTAGCAATGGCTGAAGAAGCTGATTTAGATTTGGTAGTAGTAAGCCAGAACCAAGATATACCGGTAGCTAAAATACTTAATTACGGTAAGTATAAATATGAGCTCGAAAAGAAAGCTAAAGAAGCTAAGAAAAAACAACACACAGTTGATGTAAAAGAAGTTAAAGTAAGATATAAAATCGATACTCACGACTATCAGGTAAGAATTAAAAATATCAATAAATTTATTTCACAAGGCAATAAAGTGAAAATTGTCGTAATGCTTCGCGGTCGTGAAATGCAACACTCTAATTTAGCTTTTGATTTAGCAAATAAGTTCATGACAGATTTGGAAGGCGATACAATTGTTGTCGAAAAGAAACCACAATTGGAAGGCAGAAACGTGACCTTATTCCTTGCACCTGCAGGGTAAATGAGGTAAATGTAATAAGATTGAAAAATCATCCTCGTCCTAAAACAGACAAGGATGATTTTTTTCTTGACTATAAATCTTGATATTGTAGAATAAGTTTACAGAGCTCTGTGCTCTTGTGCCGAATTTAATAGAAAAGCATACAATGTGTGCCGCGTTAGCTCAGTTGGTAGAGCAAGGGACTGAAAATCCCTGTGTCCTTGGTTCGATTCCGAGACGCGGCACCATTCTTTTGCATTTGACGGACACATTGACGTCCTTGGTTCTCCCCTCTCAACAAACAACACTTAGTTGTTTGTTTCGGCAGAGTGAGACGCGGCACC
>OMPX01000189.1 GCA_900313115.1 uncultured bacterium | reverse complement strand
TGACTAGGTCATTAAGTGACTAAGTAAATTATTCTTAGTCACTTAGTCACGATTCACTTAGTCACTTTATGACTGTTTAGTTATACACAGTAAATATTATCGTTATGTTGAAAATTTATAGCCTTATAAATAACCTCTCAGTGGGAGAGGTCAAATTTCTTGTGATTTATTTATAAAATATTAGAAATTTGGGTGAGGGGTGATAATTCAAGTGAATAGTTTATTGTTGGTTTTCACCAACCTACAACTGATAAACGGTGACTAAGTGAATCGTGATTAAGTGACTAAGATATACATCTGGTGCAACTATTTGCACCAGATGTACAAATTTTAACGATGATTATAATGAATTAAAAAATAAAATAAAAAATTTTGAAGTTTGGTATAAAAATAGATTATAAAATATTTTTCCTGACAAAGTTCCAAACTTGTCAACTTTTAGAGTGAATTTTAGAAATTTTATACCTATTTGTTTATAAAAAATATTCCTGTAATGTCAATCGCACCATCTGTTTATCTGTGCTAAAATATAAAAAGTTAATTATTTTGGGGAAGTTAATAAATGGAAGTTATAAAAAAAATAAAAGATATGAGCTTTGAAAAAAAAGCATTTTGCATATTTTTACTTGTTCACTTTATAGTTTGGTCAACGACAGGTCTTATCAGAACCATTTTGCCAACAGATGCATTAGAAGGAATATATTGGGGCGGGCTGAATGATTGGGGCACTCCAAAACATCCGCCTTTTGCAGGTTGGGTAACATATTGGATATACTCAATTTTTAAATCTGATTTTTCGATTTATTTTGTTAGTCAAGCGTTTATTATCGGAGGTTTTTATTTTATATACAAATTAGGTAAAATATTCCTTGATGAAAAAAGAGCAATGCTTTCTGTAATCTTACTTGAAGCCTGCTGGGTGTATAGTTATATTACAGGTTATTATGGATTCAATCCTGATGTAATACTTCTTTGTCTATTTCCGCTTCTAACTTACATATTCTATCAATGTATGACAAAAGGCAAAAATATTGACTGGATAAACCTTGGTTTGATTACGGGTATTTGTTTCCTTAACAAATATCAAACAGCTTTACTTGTTATCCCAATGTTTATTTGGGCTCTGATGTTTAAACGTGATGTCTTTAAAAACAAAATGTTTTATGCTTCAGTTATAATTTCCTTTGTTATCTTCCTTCCTCATCTATTATGGATGATAAAATATGACTTTTTCCCATTAATGTATTTTGAAGGTGAACTTGGCGGGGTAACATTATATGATCATATTCAAGCTCCATTGTGGTTATTGTTAATACAAATGAGCACAATTGTCGGTTCGTTTTTAATATTTGCTTGTCTTAAAATTCGACAGAAATCAGAGTTTAAACTTTTCAAAAACCTTGAAAAAGACAAAGTTTGGTTTTTATTATTATTTTATTTCTTTCCGCTAATATATACCTTAGTAATGGTTGGACTAAGCGGAGCAGGACGTTTTCGTTGGGGCTTTGAGTTTCTTTATTTGAGTACAATTATGATGTTTTATTTCTTCCCTACAAAAGAAATTACAAAAGACGATTTTAAATTCTCACTAAAATTCGCTTATTCGATTATGCTAATAATCTTCTTATCATTAGGCGGGCTTTTAGCAGTTGAAAAAAATTACAGGAGCAGATATCCTGTTCCCAAAGTATATTCTGATTTGAACGCAATTTGGTCATCAGAATATAAAACTCCACTAAAATATTTCGGCGGATATATAGAATGGACTTTGCCGTTATCCATATACGGAAAAGACCATCAACAAATAATTCTTGATACTTTTGGTTATAAAAATCCGTGGATTGATGAAGAAGATTTAAAAAAATCAGGAATACTTATCATAGGCAGAAAAAAACGAGATATATACAAAGATACCAAAAAGTCTTGTCCATATCTTGATAAAGATTATGTAATTACACCTCATCCGTACAGTTTTGAGTTAACAAATGCATTCGGACAAAGACGACAGTATGACATATATTATCATATTGTTCCTCCGCAAAATTAACGGACACGATTAAAACAAGATATAATAATTAATCAGCTTTGAGCACATCAATAACTACTTGTGCGGGTTTCTTTGCGATATCAAGTTTATTTTTGTTATACACATTTGTTTTATCGACTACTCCGTCTGATATTGTTCTGACTACGATTACAGGTATATTGTTTCTTTTTGCGGTATGTGCAATTGCAGCACTTTCCATATCTATTGCATCAGAACCAAATTCTCTTTTTATACTATTTTTTAATCTTATATCCATTACAAATATATCACCCGAAGCAATAGTCCCTTGTTTTACACAATTTCCTTTTTTGAATTTATCAATAAGCTTTTTATCGGAATAAAATATTGTTGGCTTATTTGGTTCAATTCCGTTACTAATATATCCTTTTGGACACCCAAATGCTGTAACGTCAAAATCGTGTTGAACCATTTTTTTTGCAATAATCGTATCTCCCACTTTTAAATCAGGTGATAAACTTCCTGCAATACCAATATTTACAATATATGTCGGATGATATCTATCAATTATATATTGCGTAGTTGTTGCGGAACTTACTTTCCCAACTCCTGATTTAGCTAATATAATTTTGTTTTTTCCAATTTGTCCTGTAATTATTTGATAATCGTTTTTCTGACTATATTTTACAAAAGAAAGATGTGATTGAATTTCTTCAATCTCATTTTCCATCGCACCAATTATTGCAACTCTTTCCTTTTGGTTGTCAAAATAGATAAATACAGCCGTAACTAATATTATCAACAAAAAAATATATATAAATTTATGCTTCATAATAAAATTATAACACGCATATTAACTATTTTTTGTTCAGGCTATGGTAAAGATAAAAATACTAAAAATATACATATATTATGAAAGCATCTGATTACCATTAATTGTAACAATAACACTTAATTTTGTAATAAAATAACAAAAAATATTTAAATATTTTTTTATGATATTATAAGCGTACGCTAATTATAGGGGTATTGTGTTATGAAAATAATTGCAAATCAACAAAATTTTGAAGGTAAAGTTGTTTTAAAGAATAAGATAAGTGTTCAACAAAACAGTTTGTTTAAAAAACACAAGCCCAATCTTGATAAGATGATAGAAGAAATGCCGTTTGATTTATTTGTTGAACAAAGTAAAAATAAAAAAACTATTTCTCTTTCAACAAACGTAGAAGGAACTACTTCATACTTTGTACGCAAAAACGAACAAAATTTTGAAGAAATGGCGGGATATGCTATCGCTGAAGGAAAACAAAAATCTCCGCTTTACAAAAAAATGGTAAAAGTTAATGAGATGTTTAATTATCAAAAAATGGCTTTGTTGAATGTTGTTACAGGCAATTTTAAAGAAGCACGAGAATCTGAAAAACAACTGGCAAAATTAGCCGTAAATGATTTTGAAACATACAAAGATATTCCCCACGTTAAATTCACCGGTATTCCCGTTGGAATGGCAGCTCATATAATGAAAAAAAGTTTGCAATACCGTGTTTATAAAGCATTTTCTCCAAAGACTCCCGAAGAAAAACAGTTCTTAAAAATGAAAAAAGAGCACATAAAAGAACTAAAAGCTAATAAACTACAACCAAAAACCGTAGAAATAAAATTTCCTCAGATGTTTTAGTTAATTTGTTGTTTTAATGCAGTGAATGATGTATAATCTCTAATAATATATTTCTATCAGAGGACTTATGAAGAAGTTTTTATTATTGGTATTATCTTTATTTGTTACAACGACTTTTACATTTGCTCATAATGCAGGTATGAATTTAGATGCGGATTTTACTCAGGCTACTCCTTTGGAGTTCAGTCAAAAAAATCTTGAAAAACAATATAAAGCTTATAAAGTTACGATAAGAAATAATAGTGTCGCACCGGTTTTATTATCATCAGATTCAGAAATATTTTTTGTTTTAAAAAATGGGAGTGTTATAAAATCTGAGACAAGAAAACAAATATATAAAAAAACAAGAAAAGCTGACAGGGGTAAATATTGTATTTTTGCAATACCGGGGAAAATAGCTTCAAAAGTTGTAACGTATTGTACCTTGTATACTTGTGCTTCTCTTGGAACAGGCATAGATTTGGCAATGTCTGCTCCTGCTGATTTAGCAATAAAGAATAATGTAAAAATATCAAAAGAAGTATTTTATGAAAATCCTTTACCAATCAAATTTGACACAAATTCTCAATACAATATCATAATATATGCTCCAAAAGAATTTGATATTGAAGAAATTGTTATATCAAATATATCTTATGATTTAAAAGAAATGTATGAATTAAGGATAGGAGCAAAAAGATAATGAAAAAAAATATAATTTTATTGTTGATTTGTTTTATATCTGTGTTTTCATCAGGATGCACAAAATATATCCACGCTTCTTGCGCAACTTCAGATTTCTATGGGACATATAAGACACGAGATTTAATCAATGCTGAAGTCATAATGTATAAGAAAAATTCAAACATAATATGCAATGGCGAAATTTTTCTGCGACCTGATAAAAAATTATATTACTTAATCAACTCTCCAATTGATGGAAATATTGATTTGGGTTGTTCTGACAAAACACTTATAAGAGCACGTATCACAATGACAAAACCACGATTTGACAAGCTTAACGGAAACGGTTATGACCAACTGGACAATTTGTATTCTTTTGAAACAATATCAGGAAAAGTTTTCAGACAAAATATCGACAAAAGACAATATAAAACTTTTAAACATAATTCTCAATCTAATCTGAAATACTAAAATATTTGTGAAAAATATTAGTTTATAGTATAATCTGAATGGATATTAAAATATCCGCAGTGTAATATTCAAAATGTCACAAAGAAATGAAGAAGATTGTATTAGTATTTATAATGATATTTAGTTTAGGTTTGTCAGCAGTTTTTGCGGAAGATTTGCCTATCAAACAAAAATTTACAAACTCAAAGCCAACTTATGCAAATAAGTATTCTGTTGTAAAATTTTTTCAAGATCACGTATACTATGCTAATCAAAATGATTTAAGTAATTTCATAAAATTATACGCTCCTGAATATGTCAGCAATGATGGTTTTAAACTTGAATCTACAAAAGATTTATTCACCCATTTATGGAAACAATATAACGGAATTCACTATAAAAACAAAGTCCATTCAATTTCTTTTTGTGGCGATACAGCAACAGTTAACGTATCTGAAATTGCAAGTGCCGCTATAGCAAATGACAACAAAAGAGGTGAGTTAAGAAGCTGTGTTGATGTAATATATTACATACAACGAAAAGGAAAAAGCTGGATTATCACAGGTGAAAACGTAATATCAGAAGAAATTCTCATTGCGTGGGGTGACGCAAAGAGTGTTGCTATGTTTTTGGAAACTCCTCAACTTGTAGGAGCAGGAGAAGAATATAGCGCAAAACTATATATCGCACCGCCTAGCGGAATTTTTGCAATTGGTTCAATTAGCTCTGAAATTGTTTCTTATCCGCAAAAACCTCAAAAAGATGTATTTAAAAAGTTTGCTCAAGATTACTCTCTTGAAAGAATTTTAATGGCAAATACTAAAAATACTAATGAATATGTCGTTGCATCAATCGGATTTACAAGACCAACAATGTCATCTGCCACAGGTCTAAATATGAACTTGTCAGGTTATGCTTGTCTGATAAGACGAGTCAATGTTGTACCTAAAAATAACTATATCGAGGTAAAAAGTGACAACAAACAAACAAAATAAGTTAAATCCAATAATCTATTTTTTTGTTTGTTTAATTGCAATGATTACGTTTGATTTTATTCTTACAAATCACGTGCTAAAAAATCTTTTTACATCTACTGATACATTTAATCTGATTGATATTGTGTATGTTCAAAATACCGGAGCTGCATTTTCATCCTTTCAGCATTTTACAATACCGCTTATTGTCATATCAATCTTAGCAATTGTTTTTATTTTATATGAATTATTCAGAGATAAATATAAATATTCAATTCCAATGTATTTTGCAACAGCTATGTTGATATCAGGTATTTATTGTAATACTTATGAACGCATAGTTTTAGGGTATGTTAGAGATTACATCAGTCTTAAATTTATCGAGTTCCCTGTATTTAATGTATCTGATATCTTAATTAACGCAGGTGTTCTTGTTATAATAATTTTGTTGATTACAAAAAAGTATAAGCGTTATGAGTAATTATTATTTTAAAGTTGATGAATCAGATTCTGATATGCGTCTGGATACATATCTTTCAGGTGTCTTTTCTGATGTATCACGCACAAAATTACAAACTTATATAAAAAATGAACTTATAAAAGTAAATAATAAAACTGTAAAACCATCATACATTACCCGAACGGATGATGAAATAAAGTGTGATTTTGATATTATCGAAAACATTGTAATTAAACCTGAAAAAATTGATATTGAAATTGTATATGAAGATGATAATATCGCTGTTGTTAACAAACCGTCAGGCATGTTAACACACCCAACATCACTGGAAAAAACGGGGACATTAGTTAATGCTTTATTATACAGGTTTGAACAATTATCTGACTTAAACGGAGTGTATCGTCCGGGGATAATACACAGACTTGATAGAAATACATCAGGATTACTGATTATTGCTAAAAATAATATTGCACACGAAAAATATGCTCAAATGATTAAAGACAGAGAAATAGAAAAACATTACAGAGCTATTGTAAAAGGAAGAATGGAAGAAAACTGTTCTATAAACGAACCTATCGGCAGAAGTAAATCTCACCCAAATAAAATGTGTGTGACACCTGATGGGAAACCAAGCCTGACGGATGTGTCAATAATAGAACAATTTGATAATGCTACGTATCTTGATGTTAATTTAAAGACAGGCAGAACGCATCAAATAAGGGTTCATTTATCACATATCGGTCACCCCGTTTTTAATGACACACTGTATGGTTTTGGTAAAATAAAAATAAAAACAGAAGAACAAGTTTTACAATCATACAAACTGAAATTTGTTAATCCGTTTAATAATCAACTTATTGATTTACAAATTGATGAAGATGATAAAATAAAAAGAGTATTAAATTATTTAAGAAATTTATAAAGGAGAAATTATGAAACAATATATCGTTGCAATTTTTTGGATATTAGTATTAGGGGCTGTAATTTATTTTGAATACGGATTAACTGTTCAATTATACAAATCTGTAGGTGCTGATGTTGTTCAATTGGTTGCTCAAATGATTGTTGGTGCATTATTAGCAGGAGTAGCTGTTGCCTCTTTGGTTTATGAAGCTATTTTGTCGGGGACATCGGATTCTTTGAAAGTATATAAAAGAGAGTTAGAAAAAGAAAGTATTGATAAGACGGAAAATTCTTCAAGGGTTAAGGTTTTAGAGTCAAAAATACAGGTTTTGGAAAAAGCTTTAGATGAGGCATTAAAGAAATAAAATTACATCCGGCAAATTTTATTTTTAGGTACATTATTTCTATTATAGGAGAAATATATGTACCCCGTTACACAAAATTATAAAAATTCATATAGACCATCTGATATTGCATGGAACAGACCTGCATTTACATCTCAAAAACAAACTTTAAACGTTGATAAAGTTGAAAAAATAAATAATATTTCTCCAAACGAGAAACCGACAAAGATGCTTTTGTCATTACTAAAATCATCTTTGATGGGTGGAAATGTTGATACAGAAGCTTTTAAAGGTGCAAATCGTTACGACTGGGAAAAACTTTTAGAAATAGCAAATGAGGCCTCTGTTACAGCTATTGCATCGGATTCATGCTATAAACTTCCTAAGAGAACAATTCCGACAGATATTGCAATTCAAATGTTTGAAGTCCGAAAAGAAACTGAACAAAAACACGAACTTCAGGAAAAAATACTAGATACATTATCTAAAAAATTTGAAAAAGAAAATATAGAAACAGTCCAACTAAAAGGGGTTGGGTTATCTATGAATTATCCCGTTCCGCAACACAGATTTGGCGGTGATATTGATGTATTTACCAGAATAAAAGGAACTGTTACCCAAAACAGATCAAATGCTTCTGACATAATTGACAATATGATGTTTTCTGAGGGTTACTCTATTGATGATTATAAGATGCCTAAAATTAAACATAGTGAGTTTGAATACAATGGAGTCAGAATTGAAAATCACAGATACTTCGTTAATAAAGAAATTTTGTTGGAAGCGGGAAAAATTGATGAATATTTGCATAAAACATTAAATCCAAGAAAACAAATTTTACCAAACGGTACAAAAATTTTAGTTCCGTCTAAAGAATTTAACACAGTATTTTTAGCCCAACATGCATTTCAGCATTATGTTTTTGGAGGTATAGATCTCCATCATTTAACAGATTGGGGAATGCATATTAAGGAAAATGGTCTAAATTTCCCTAAAGAACTTAATGGAACCAAATTAGAAGAATTTACTTATGCTTTTACAAATCTTTCAAATAAATATCTCGGAACAAAAATAGATGTTCCTGCTAACAAAGAATATGAAGCCGATATTTTCAAAACAATTTTAAATCCTGCCTCTGATGCAATGCCGGAAGGTTTGAGTAATATTGAAGTATTAGCATTTAAATTTAACCGATTCATGAAAAAAGCGAAACGTGCTGAAAAATTTGGGGGTCACAACGCTATTTCTGCTCTGGCAAGAAATATAGCTTTGAAATTAAAAGACCCGTCTAAATTACTGGTCAGAATATAAAAAAAAGTCGTTCCGTGGAACGACTTAATAAATATCGATTTAGTAAGATTAGGTAAGTAAAAAAATCTATTATAATCCCTCAGCATAGTTGTAATCATTCTTAGCATTTTCTGATAACATACTCTTGAATGATTCTGTATATGAGTCGATTTCAGACAATTCAACAGATAATGTTGTAATTTGGTTTTCTAATGCGTTTTCCCAATTTGTCATATCTTCTTCTTCAGCTTCATAATAGCTGTCAATGTATTCTACCTCTTCTTTATATTCAGGTATTTGAGTGTAATCAACATAAGAAGAATTTACATATGTAGTTGAAAATAAATTTTTGCATTGAGTACGTAAAGCTTGATATTTAGCATTTTTCCAATCGGCTAAATCAGCACTTTCTGCAGCAGCAAGTGTTTTGCTGTTTTGATGTTGTGTTATCTGTGTATTAATCTGATTACGTCGATAAATATACGATAACAGTGTCTCATTTAATGATGCAGTTGCCATTGCTCTCTTACCTTACGTATTAAATCTTACATGTATATAAAGTTATTTTTAAAAGGTTGATTTCAGAGAAAGTTCTTATTGTTACAAAAGTTAACATTCCTGTAACGCAATAGCCGCATGCATTTGACATGTATTGAATATGAGCAGATAGCAAAATTTTTTATGTTCATATTTTATATAAAAGCGATTAAATATATAACAGGAGAAATCTATGAATAACATTCAATCAACACCGGCATTTACATCTACAATCATACCTAAGCAAGCAATGAAAAATATGGGAAAATTTGTAGACCAATTAAATAGCTGCTTTGAGGTAAAAGGTATTGTGGGCTCAGCTCAAAAAGTAAGAAATTCAATAAATTTAGGTCAAGCAGGAGTTACTCCTTCAAAAGAAGGTTTTGTTGTTGTTGGAAAAGATAAATCAGCAGATAATTTTATATTCAGACGTCTAAAAGAAATCGATAAAAACGTAAAATATATTGATGATGCACCTGAGATGAAATCTGACGCGTCAACAATAGATTTTTCAATATTGGCATAAATTAGATGTTTATTCTTGACTAGATTGTATATAGATTATAAAATTAAGTTATGTCAATTGCATACTTGAGTTTAGGTTCTAATTTAGGAGATAGGGTTGGATTTGTTCAGCAGGCAACAAGTCTGTTATCCGGTGATGAAAAAATTAAAATAGTAAGCACTTCTTCTTTTTACGAAACAGAACCATGGAACTTTAAAACAGACAATTGGTTTGTTAATGCTGTTTTGATTATTTCAACAACATATTATCCTGAAGAGTTGTTAAAGGTATGCAGAAGGGTTGAAAATCAGCTTGGCAGAAAAAGAAATGATGAGTCCGGATATAACGACAGAACAATTGATATAGATATATTATTTTACGACGATAAAATCATTGATGAGCGTGAAAATGGAATAGATTTGATTATACCTCATCCGCATGCTCATGAACGTGCATTTGTACTTGTTCCAATGTTAGAAGTTGCACCTGCGTATGTTCATCCCGTTTTGAAGAAAACAATTTCTGATATATATGATGAAATAGATGATCCCGAATCGGTTTGTTTATATGGTACAAGATTTTAATATCGGTATAATTGGGGCAGGTCCTGCAGGATGTGCGTGTGCATTTTTTTTAACAAAACTCGGATTTAAACCAACACTTATAGATTATTCCTACCCATTAAGAACTATTCTTCCGACAGGCGGAGGACGGTGTAATCTTGCGCATGCAGAATTTGATTTTAAAGAATTAGCGAAAAATTATCCTAGAGGAGAAAAATTTTTATATTCAGTTTTTTCAAAATTCGGGACATCTGAAACTTTAGAAATGTTTAAAAATATTGGAATAGAAACATATACACAAGAGAACGGAAGAATTTTTCCTGTTTCCAATTCATCAAAAGAAGTTCAGGAAAAAATGTTACAAGCAATAAAACAATGTAAAATAATTAAGGAAAAAGCTTTAAGAATTGAAAAAAATGGTATTGGTTTTAAAGTTGTGACGGATATGAATGCTTACAAATTTGATAAGATTGTTTTTTCAATTGGCGGTCATAACGGGTATGAGATGATTGAACGCATTGGGGTATCTGTCGTTGAGCCTAAGCCGGCACTTGTTGGATTGGTTACTTCTGAAAATTTTTCAAGTTTGATGGGCACTACTTTGAAGAATGTAATGAATAATGAAACGGGCATAACTGATGATATGTTATTTACTCATTTTGGGATATCCGGTCCTTTGATTTATACTGTATCTTCAATATATGCACGTCGGAAACATCCATATCAATTATCCTTCAATATTTGTCCGGAATTAGATAAAATGAATTTTCAACAGATTTTAAATGATAATCCGCACAAATTATTGAAAAATGTTTTATCAGAATATATTCCTCACAAATTTGCAGAACTTTTATTAGACAAGTTAAACATTTTATCGGAAACAAAATCACATAGAGTTAATGGAGAAATGAGAGATTTAATTTTAGATAAATTAAATAATTTTACTGTCAATATCAAGTCTACCAAAAAAGACGGAGAAACAGTTAGTGCGGGCGGTGTATCTTTAGATAAAATAAATTCAAAAACGATGGAGTCAAAAGAAGTATCAGGCTTATATTTTTGCGGAGAAGTTATTGATGTTGACGGTTTTTGCGGCGGGTTTAACCTGCAAAATTGTTGGTCTACAGCTTATATAGCTTCTCAGGGATTGTGTGATTTTAAAAATTAAAATATAATTAGAAAAATAGGAGTTTAATAATGAACAAAAATATTTTAAGAAGCATGTCTTACGGTGTTTATGCAGTTTCTACTTTAGATGGGGAAAGAGCTGTCGGCTGCATTGCTAACAGTATTATTCAAGTTACATACGATACTGTTGCCGTCAGTATGAATCATGAAAACTTTACTCACGAATGTATGGAAAAAAATAAGAAATTTGCCATATCAATTTTTGCTGAAGATACAGAAATGAATACAATTGCATTTTTAGGTTTTCAATCAGGCAGAGAAAAAAATAAATTTGAAAAAATTGAAACAATTGAAGTCAGCGGACTGCCTATTGTAAAAAACTCTGTCGGATACCTTATATGTGAGGTGATTGATAAATTAGATACTGAAACTCATACAATTTTTCTTGGTAAAATCTTGGACGGGGATTTTATTGATGAGTCTAAAGTCCCTATGACGTATGATTATTACCACAAAGTAAAAAAAGGTAACAGTCCGAAGAAAGCACCTACCTACCTTGGTTAGTAGTAAATTTAAAAAATATATACTAATAATATAAAATATAAAATCAAAATATACCTAATTCATGGCGAATTGAATTGTAAAACATACACTTTAAAACAGGCTAAAAACCTTATCAGATTTGAATTGTAGGCTTGTAACAAATTTATTATAGTTTATAATAAAAGTGTGGTCTAAAACGAGGTGTTTGTTATGAAAGTGACATATCCCATTAACGGGTTTGGTTTTACTTCAAAGGACATTTTGCCGGCAAGCTGTACGTCAAAACCGCAAGTAACCTGCACATCTGTTCCTAAAACTAAAGTGAATGAAGGTTTATCAAATCAGGAAATTTATGAAACATTGGTTAATGTAAAGGAAAGAATTACATCACTCTTTAGTGAAAAGAAAAAATCTGCCCAACCTATAAATTATTTCGCATAACTCAAACAAAGAATTAGCGGAGATGCTGACTCAGGCACATTAGTGCCCGCATAAATAACAAGAGCAATCTCCGCTTGTACTTTTATAATACCTACATTATTATTTTCTTATCCCTCTCTGTATGTCTCGCATCTGAGATTTTTTTGCCAAATCTTCACGTTTATCATACAGTTTTTTACCTTTGCCAAGAGCTATTTCCAACTTGGCAAGCCCGTCTTGAAGGAACATTTCGGTAGGTACAATTGTATATCCTTCTTTTTTAATCTTGATATCAAGTTTTAGAATTTCTTTTTTTGTAAGTAATAATTTTCTGATTCTGTCAGGTTTATGATTATATCTGTTTCCTTGTTCGTACGGGGAAATGTGACAGCCGTATAAGAATACTTCGCCTTTTTCAATTCTTGCATAGCTATCTTTTAAATTAACAGCATTACGTCGGACAGATTTTATTTCAGTACCTGTCAAAACGATACCTGCAATGTATTTTTCATGAATTGTATAATCATGAAAAGCTTTTTTATTTGTATGAATTATTTTTCTGCCCATAATCTCATTATATACTAAAAATATTGAAAAAAAGTCATTTATCTGATATAATCAGGAGAAGAAAATATCTTGATTAAGGGGTTTAAGTTTGGCAGTTGAAACAAAAGAATTAGATATTGATTTGTCCTTTAAAAAGAATAACGTAGACGAATTATTTTTTAATTTAAGTGAAAATCCGAATGGTTTTAAGAATAAAGATTTTAGATATACTTTAAGTTTAATTTATCAACTTATAGAAGATGAGTTTGAAGGGATTTTTCTAAGCCCAAATTCTCCCGTAAGGAACACTGATTTCTTTTTAATAAATGAAGGAACTGAAACTGATAGCAAGTTGTCCTTCTTTGTCACCCCGACAAATAATTTTCAATATTATTTAAAATCAAAAGGTTCAATGTTTAGATTTTCTTCAAAAGAGGTTAACGGCGAAATCGGTTATATTATGCCTTTAGATTTGGTTTTGGACTATTTTGGCGGGTTTGGTGATATTGTTGATTTTTCATCGCTTACTCAAACTTTTGCATACTTTAACAAACTTACTCAGTTTGTAATGAAGTTGGTTGAAAAGCTGTACTTTATACCAACAGTAAAGCGAAAAAGTCATTCTTTTAGGATTGTTTATGAACCAATCATATCCAATCAAAAAATTGCAAGAATTATAAACGATTTAGAACGCTGTATGCCGGAAAATCTCTTTATTAAAGGGGTAAAACCTAAAAAGTTTGTCAATGATTTTGTTCATGACTATTTGAATTATATTGTTTATAAATTTTTAAGTATCAAAAGCTACAGATTTAAAGACGTAAAATCAGGAAATTACTTAATTAAAGACTTAGAACAGAAATCTTTGCTAAAGGGAAAAGATGTTGCAGAAGATTTTGACCAATGGTTTGACGAATTATATTTAGGTAAATATGATGTTATTCCGTTCTTCAAAATAAACAAGCTTGATGATGATAATTTTGAATTAAAAATTTATATCAAAAACAGAAAGTTAAACGAATCAGTCCTGATAGACGATTTGTATGTTCAAGACACTGTTTGGGATGCAGAAAGCGCAGATATCGCAAAAATTGTTGAAAAGCAGCTAAATTTTGCAAATCGTTATATGCCTGAGCTTGAAAAATTGTTTGAGGATGAAGAAAATTTATCTTTGAAACTTAATCTTGCAGAGGTGTATAAAATAATTGCTCAGACTTCATATTATCTTCAAAAGGCTCAAATTGAGGTTATTCTGCCTGAGGAATTAAACAATATTATTATTCCGAGAGCATCTATAAATGCTAAGGTCAAAGCATCTCGCTCAGGTGAACTTATGGATATCTTTAATACAGTATCCACAAGCAAAATTTCACTCGATGACATTCTTGAATTTAATTATGAAGTGGCTATTGGTGATGAAAGAATATCCGTTGAAGAATTTAATAAACTTGTTGCAGAAAATAATGGTCTAATCAAATACAAAGATATGTATGTGCTTGTTGATAAAGATGAGAGTGCAAAACTTGCAGAACAAATATTAACGGCAGACCACAAGAAAATGACAAGACTTCAATTATTACACGCATCAATGTCAGGTCGCCTGCAGGAATATGATTTCAACTATGATGAAGCATACGCAAATGTTATTAAAGACTTTGCAAAGTCTGTTGAAGTCGATCCACCAAAAGATTTGAAAGGTGAACTCAGACCTTATCAACAAACAGGTCTAAAATGGCTTTGGACAAATGTTTCAAAAGGTTTTGGCTGTTGTATGGCTGATGATATGGGACTTGGTAAAACCATTCAGGTTATATCGCTCATTCTTAAATTAAAAGAAGAAGGCAAACTGAAAGAGCCTGCTCTTGTAATTTGTCCTACTACTCTTATGGGTAACTGGATGAAAGAGTTACAGATGTTTGCGCCAGACCTTAAAGTGGGTAAATACCACGGTCTTGAAAGAAAATTAGATACAAAACTTGATGTAATTCTTACAACTTATGCAATTATGCGTATTGATATAGAAGAAATGAAAAAGCATAGTTGGGGAATGATTATTGTTGACGAGGCACAAAATATCAAGAACCCTGACACAGCTCAAACTATGTCTATCAAGATTTTGAAATCAGATATCAAGATTGCAATGACGGGTACTCCTGTTGAAAACAGACTAACCGAATTGTGGAGTATATTTGATTTTATAAACACGGGATATTTAGGTTCACTGAAAGAGTTCCAGAAGAGTTATGCTATTCCTATTGAAAGATTTAAGGAAAAATCAAGAGCCTCAAAACTTAAAATGTCGGTTTCACCTTTCGTATTAAGACGCTTAAAAACTGACAAATCTGTTATTTCTGACCTTCCTGATAAGATTGTTATTAATGATTATTGTTATCTTACCAAGGCACAATCTATTCTTTATGAAAAAACTCTTAACGAAATGATGGATAAAATCAGCGGATTTACGGGGGTAAACAGAAGAGGTAATATCTTTAAGCTTATTACATCTTTGAAACAGATATGTAACCACCCGTATCAGTTCTTAAAAGCCGGTGAAATGACAAAAGAAATGTCAGGGAAGATGGAAAAATGCGTCGATCTTGTTCAAAATATTCTTGATAATAATGAAAAAACACTTATTTTCACTCAATATAAAGAAATGGGCGATGTTATGACTCATATTCTTGCAGAAGAATTTAATGAAGACCCGCTTTTCTTCCACGGTTCATTAACTGTAGGTCAACGTGAAAAAATGATTGAAGATTTCCAAAACAATGATGATAAGCATATTATGGTGCTTTCACTAAAAGCAGGCGGTACAGGTCTGAACCTTACTAAGGCAACAAATGTTATTCACTATGACTTATGGTGGAATCCTGCGGTTGAAGAACAGGCTACCGACCGTACGTATCGTATCGGGCAGGATAAAAACGTAATGGTTCACCGTATGATTACACTAGGTACGTTTGAAGAAAAGATTGATGAAATGCTGAAGTCTAAAAAAGAATTAGCAGACCTTGCTGTATTCGAAGGCGAAAAGATTATCACAGAACTTTCAGACGAAGAAATTTACGAAATCTTTACGTTATCGGCTATATAATGTTTATTTAAAATTAGTTAAATCTTTAAAATCAACTTCTAAAATATCTGCTAACTCAAATAGTTTTCTCAAACTTATATATTTTTGACCACGTTCCACTCGGCAAATATATTCAACGGAAAAATCAAGCTTTTCCGCCAATAAAGCTTGACTCCATTTTTTTAATTCTCTATATTTTTTTATATTTAATCCCAAATTTTTTAGTCTTGACATATGACCTATTTTTCCATATATTTAAATAAAAGTCATTGACCTATTTGTCCAAATAGGATTTAGGAGATATTATGATGAAAATAAATAATTTAGAACAATTATGTGAAAAATCTTCATCTAAAATAATTGAAGCTAAAATATTTGTAGAAATATTAGAAGACATGGTTGATGGAGAAAGAAAAATGTACACATTATTATCACTTGTTAAAAAAAATTTAATTCAAGTTTTTAATGATATAGAAGAATGTCGCAGTTTAATATCAAATTCTTATTAAAAAATATAACTGCTGTAAATCTTTTCACTATTTACTATTCACTGATTTTTAATTACAATTTAATTATGGTAAATAATAAAAAGATATATTTTTTAGGTCCAAAGACATCATATACGGATGTTGCAAAGGAAGAACTAAAAAAAAGATTTAACTTAGAGGGATATGAAGACGTTGAAAAACCAACGATAACTTCTGTTTCTGCCGAATTGTCCCATTTAGATAATTCTGAGTCTTTGGCAGTTTTACCTATTGAAAATTCTATTGAGGGTGTTGTAAAAGAATCAATCGACAACATCTCAAGAATTGAAGATAAGGACATAAAAATTTTAGGCGAGTGTGTTATACCTATTAAACACTGCCTTGTATCTTATGCTGAAAATTTAAGTGATATAAAAACAATTATTTCACATCCGCAGGCAATATCTCAATGTTTTGATTATATCTACAAAACTTTTGGTGAAAATGTTGTTTACAAGCCTGATTCATCAACTGCTCACGCAATAAAACATTTATCAGAAGATGATAAAACTATTGCTGCAATAGGTAGCGAATATTCTGCCAATTACTATAAAAAACCACTTAAAGATATCGGAATAAATGATGAACCGCACAACAGTACAAGATTTTTGCTAATCGGTAAATTAAATCTTCCAAAACAGGATTGCGAGTACAAAACAAGTATAACCTTCTCAACAGACAATAAGCCCGGGGCGTTATGTGATATCCTGTCAATTTTAAGAAAATATGATATAAATATGACACATATTTCTTCAAGACCATCAAAGAAAGAATTAGGCGAGTATACCTTCTATATTGATATTGACGGTAAAATTCTAGATATGAAAGTTTCAAAAGCTATGTTTGAAATCTTGCAGCACGTAATAATGTTTAAACATTTAGGCACTTACCCTAAAAGTATATAATAAATAGTCTATATAAATGGTACATAAATGCATAAAATATGCTAATATTTACGCATGAATATGGCAGCCATAAAAAATCAACTGAAAATTTTAAGTGAAGATATAGATAAATTTATATCAAAGAAAAAAAGTATCTTAAATCCTGATTTTGACAGAATTATCACATATTATAAACAATTAAAGCTGGATTTAATAAAAACAGATAATCTTGATGAAAATGTTTTTAAATTTATATCAGAAAATACAGACGATGTGGTTTTACCAAAAGAATATTTAGAGCTTAAATCAATCAACAAACTAATAAAATATGCGAACAGTTCAGCGCAAAAAAAGATTAATTTATATCTGAAAGAAGATAACTATAAAAAAGCTCTGCCATATTTAACAAAAGCTTTAAAAATAAGTTTAAAAAATTCTAAACTAATATATCCATTTGAAAAATATTATAAAAAATATCATTTTAATAGTGAATTAATAGAGTTATATAAAGTGGTTTTCTATTATACTTATGATCCAAAAAGTTGTGAAAAAATTGGTGATATTTACGTAAAACAAAAAGAGTATGAAAAAGCCTTAGATTATTATTTGAATGTCGCAGAATTAAGTGAAAATAATTTTAAAATATATTTGAAACTTGCAAAAATATTTAAAAATTTGAATGATGAAGTTAGTTATAATGCTTGCATTCAACAAGCTGACAGGATAAAAGCAGGTAATGGATAAGAAAAAACTGTTTATTAAAAATAATATTGAAGAATTAACAAATCGCTATAAGGCAGTAGCGATATTATCTCTTGTTCCTATTATACATAAAGACTTTGTGCCAATAAAAAAAATGTATGAAGAACTTAAAGAAATATATGATGAAATTTTAAATATTGTTCAACAGTTATGCACTAAAGATGAGCAAAAAGCGGTAGAAGAATTTGATATAGAAAATCTTCCCGAATATTTGCAATCGATAAAAATTGTAAAAGAATATCAGGAAATATTAGCATTGCATTATGCTTATACAAAAGTAAAAAATCAATTTGATTATTTAAAAATAAACAAAATGAGTATAGAATTTAATTCAAAAGAAGAACTTGCATATTTGAATATTATGGCAATTTTAATTAAAAATAAAAAATATGCAGAAGCGATTAAAATAGGTGAAGATATTGCAAAAGTATCAAACATCGCAACAATCTGGAACTTTTTAGGTCATGTTTATTATAAATTAAAACAATATGGTAAAGCTTTAGAAGCATATAATTGTTATATAAAGCGAAATGACAGTGATGTCGAAATCTTGAAAAATATAAAAAATATATATAAGGAAGTATTAAAATAAATGAAACAATCTAAGAATAATGCTGTATTTAATCTAAACAATATTTTAATTTCCGCATTTCACGAAAAAAAACAGTTTACGGATGAATTGATTGTTGAAAATAATAAGATACAAAAATATGCGGATAAAAATTTAGTAAATGATTTTAACAGTATAAAAAATGGGAAATATTTTCAAATAAAAAAAGAGAAAGATATAACAAATGAAACAATTATTGAAAAGTATGCTCATTCTCAATATGAAAAATGTTTTTTAGATGCAACATTTATGTATAAGAAAACCGGTGACATAAAATATGTGAGTCCTATAGTATTATCATTATTAAAAATGAAAAATTCAAAATATGCTATAAATAAATTTTTGCCTGTTATCAAGAAACATGCAGATGATAATCCTGATATGTTGAATTTATTGGCAGAAGTATATTTTGTTCAAGAACGATATAAAACAGCATTGCCTATTTATGAAAAATTATTAGAAATATGTTCTGGAAATCAGGTTCTTTATACTTTGTATTATAAACTTTCTTATATATACGAACGTGTATATCAAGATAAATATATCGATAAGCAAATTGAATTATGTAAAAAAGCCTTGGATATAATCAAAGATAATTCCGGAGCAACAGCATTTTTAGCAAAATTATATTATCATCAAGGGAATGTAGATAAAGCAAAGAAACTATATAGCACCGCATATAAAAATACAGAATCACCGGATGTAAAATTAGGATATTCTCATTTCCTAATGTCAATAGGAGAACTTACAAAAGGTTATGAGGTTTATAAAACCAGATTTGAATCTAACAAAGTTATGTATCCGCAAGTATTAACTCAAGATAAAAGGTGGGATGGGACATCAGATTTGAAAGACAAAACGGTAATTGCTCATTATGAACAAGGTTTTGGTGATTCAGTAATGTTTTCAAGATATATTCCGGATATTGCAAAGTTAGCTAAAAAAGTTGTTTTTGTGGTACAAAAAAACTTGATTCCTGTTTTTAAATCCTCCGGATATGAAAATTTTTGTGAATTGTTATCTCATGAAGCAGATGTTAATCCGAATTTTTCGACAAAAAATGGTATGGGCTCCGTAATGTTTAATACAGGTAACGGAATGAACAGAATCCCTCACGATTACCATATTCCGCTTGCGGATTTTCCGTATCTTTTTAAAGAATCGCCTGATAAAATGCTTCATTCAGAAGGTTATTTGAGAGCAGATTCAAAGAAGGTTGAACTTTTTAGAAAAAAATATATAAATAAGAATAATAAAATAAAAATAGGGATTGCATATCACGGAACAAACAAATCTATACAAACTTATCGTGACTTGCAGGTGAAAAAATTTATTCCGTTATTTAAAATGAAAAATTTGGAATTTTATTCTCTGCAAGTTGACGAATATTCAAAAGAAATTGATAAACTTGATAAACACTTCAAAGTAAAAAATCTTAAGCCTTATCTGAAAACATTTGAAGACACTGCTTGTGCTATGAACTGTATGGATTTAATTATATCTACGGATAACGTGGTTATGAACTTAGCAGGAGCACTTGGTATTAAAACTTACGGTATTTTCAATGTTTATCCTGAAGGCAGATGGTATAAGACCGAAGGTAACGATGTCGGTTGGTATAAATCGGTCAGACCATTTAAGGCAAAGACTTTTAATGATTGGAATAATGTTGTAAAAGATATTCAAAAAGCAATTATAGAAGATTTTAATTTAAAAAAGCCTGACTAATGTCAGGCTTTATTTATAAATCTGATGTACAATTTGGACATTTTTTTGCATTTAAAGGAATTGATGAACAACAGAACGGGCATTCTTTTGTTGTTGCCTCTTCTTCTACTTGTTCTTCTTTACACATTTTTGTTTTCAAGGTGTTAATTGCTTTAATTACAAAGAATACTGCAATTGCAACAACGATAAAACTTATTACGGTATTTAAAAATAAGCCATAGTTAATTGTTACAGCACCTGCCGCCTGCGCATCAGCTAAACTGTTATAATGTTCTCCAAACGGATAAATAGGAAAATATAAATTAGAAAAATCAACTTTACCTAACAAAACACCAATAGGCGGCATGATTACATCTTTAACCAAAGAATCGACTATTTTCCCAAAAGAAGCACCAATAATGATACCTACTGCCATATCAAGCACGTTGCCGCGCAAAATAAATTCTTTTAATTCTTTTGATAAATTTTTGAACATGAACTCTCTCCTTTCATATATATATTATCAAATAGTGTGATTATACGTAAATAATTATTTTGAATTATGATACAAATCTTATTATCAAATTAACCTTGCAAAGTTGAATAAATGCTACAATAGGAAATAATATTTTTTCTGATTATATCTCTGATACAAACATAAAAATTAAATAATAATTGTACTTTTTACAATTATTGTAAATTTTAGTAACGATTGCTGATAAATGTAGAGAAAATATTTTGTTTACATGTTTTACTAGAAGTGTGACAATAAGAAAAGGGGTAAGTATGAATCTTACAATCAGCAACAGCCCATCATATACAGGTTACAAATATACTGTAAGATGCAATGAAAACAAGAAAGTTCCGTACTTGTTTAATCAGGTAAAAGACATTATTACAGGTAGAGGTATTCCTGCTGTATTTGAAATGGGCTCTGACAGTAAAATAGTTTTAAGTCCGGAAACAAAAATAATGGCACATTCTTTAAAGAAAGACTTACAACAAGCAGGTATAAAATTATCAAGAAATAAGCATATAGATATAAAAGGTTAGATTAAATCTAACCTTTTTTATTGTAAACTTTGTATAAATAAAAATGTTAGACTTGCTTGACATTAGAAATTTAAATGTTATCATATAATTGTTAGATGAGGCTAACAATTATATGAGGTTTTTATGGACGACAAAAATCTAAGCTCAGGACTTGAAGATTATATAGAATGTATTTACAATAACATTCAATCAAAAGGGAGTGTAAAAGCTGTAGAAATTTCCAAAGAATTGGAAGTTTCAAGAGCTTCGGTTACTGATGCTCTGCATAGATTGGCAAAAAAAGAATATATCAACTATGAAAGATATGGTGCTATTGAAATCACCTCAAAAGGGATTGAGAAAGCTAAAGATGTTATTGATAAGCATAATATTTTAAAAAGTTTTTTTGAGAAAGTTTTATTCTTATCCAATGATGAAGCCTCCGAAAATGCGTGTCGTATAGAACACGTCATTACAAAAAATGCATTCAGCAAACTAAAAGAATACACATTATTGCATATGGAAAAATAAAATGATAAAGAGTGTTAAATTAGCCGGAAAATATTTAGATCAGCCATTACTTGTTTCAAAATTTAAACAAGCAGTGCCTACTATTTTCACAGCAGGTGCTACGGCTTACGGTGTCGGAAATGTTATAGAGGCAGAACCTGAAAACAGAAAAAAAGTTGCAATAAGAGATGCGTCCGTTTTATCTGCGACAGTTGTTTCTGCTCTTGCTGCTCCGAGGATTGCAGCAAAAGTTGTCGGCAAAACTTACGAAAAATTTGCATCTAAAGATATTATCAAAAAAAATACACAGATTGTGGATGAATTTGTGTCAAAAGAGAAAGTGTCGGATAAGCTTGGCTCTCTTTTAGAAAAAGCGAAAACAAATGTATTAAATTTTAAAGAAGTAAAAGCTCTTCATGAAGAAACCTCTAAAACAGAAAATGGGAAAAAGTTGTTTAATACGCTTATTCCTGAGCCCGAGAATGTTACTTCAAAAGATATTGTAAATGAAATCGGTCGTTTATCCGTACTGGGTGCTATTCCTGTTGCAGGCGGAGTCGCAGGTGGTTTGGCAGGCGAAAAAATATCTGACGGAAAGCTTTCAAAAGAACACACGGCAAATCGTGTTAAAGAAGGTGCATACCAGTATTTAGCAAATATCTTTTTATGTAATGTCGGTGCTGCTGCTGCTCTTGGTATTATGGAAAAAACAAATGTTAAGTCAAAAGCAGGGCGTGTTGCAGGCATGGTTACAGGTATTCTGACAACAGGTGTGATTGGCGGCAGTGCTATTGCCAATTACATAGGTAAAAAAGTAGTAAACCCTATTTTTGATAAAAATAGTGATAAAAAATTAAATTCCGAACGAAAGCCCGAGGTCCTCGACATCTGCTTACACTCAGATGATATTGCCACTATTGCCGTAATGTCGGGTCTAAAATGGATGGAGCCGGCACTTCCTATACTATACGGGATTTCGGGTTATCGTGCGGGAATCGGATACAGAAACGGAAATAAAGATAAAAAAAATGTTGATAATACCTTAGCAATCGCTTAAATTTATTAAGCTAATTCTTTCTTATGATGTTATCTGCTACCGTTTTTATGATATTATAAAGTTGGTTACGAATGAGAGGTTTTATTATGAAAATCAATGCAGTATTTATAAAACAAATTAGCTTATTTAGTGTTTTAGTTGGTTTGGGGGTAGGATTAATTACGCTTATTCCATTTATCGGAAGTTTGGTCTTTGTGTTATATTTCTTACTGCTTGCTGCAGGCATGATTGTTTATCTCAAGAAAAATAATGTTATAGGTGATATTACGGTTAAAGAAGGGGGCATATTAGGTGCTGTAATCGGTACTACTTCCTTAATAGGATTCTATGGTTCATTCTTACCTTTGTTGTTAATAATTTCATTGATTAATGCTAATTACAATCCGTTAATTGCAAATCTTGTTCTTTACGGGTTTACAAATCCACTAAATTTATTCACTTTAATCTTTCTATTGATTTTAGGTGCGTTATTGTGCGGCTTGATGAATAGTTTTGCAGGTGGTGTAACTGCTTATATATATGAATTATTAACTACTTTACAAAATGAAGATAAATTACAATAGGAGTGAAATATAAATGGTATTTGAATCAAAAATAAGAACAATTCAGTGGGTTGATAATGTTTCAAGAATGGTTGATCAGACAAAAGTTCCTTATGAATACGTCATGGTTGATATCAAAACAGGAGATGAAATGTATGATGCAATAAAAACCATGATAGTCAGAGGAGCACCCGCAATCGGTGTGTCTGCGGCTCACGGTGTTGTTTTATATGCTCAGGAATTGATGAATAAAGGGTTATCAAGAGAAGAATTTATTTCTCAATTAACTCAAAAGGCAGAATATTTAAAAACATCCAGACCAACTGCAGTTAATCTTATGTGGGGTGTGGACAGACAGTTAGAAATCTTGCATAACTCAACTTCTGATATAAAAGGTATGGTTGAAGAGTTAAAACAAAACGGTATTAAAATGGAAAATGATGATATCGCAATCAATAAAAGTATCGGTGAATATGGTGCGGATGTTGTACCAAAGGGTGCAACTATTCTTACGCACTGTAATGCAGGTGCACTTGCTACTGTCGGATATGGTACTGCTTTAGGTGTTGTCAGATCTGCTTATGCAAGAGATAATTCTATTCAGGTATTTTCAGATGAAACAAGACCAAGACAACAAGGTTCACGTATTACGACTTTTGAACTAAAAATGGACGGTATTCCGGTAACAATGATAACAGACGGAATGTGTTCATATTTTATGAAAAAAGGTATGATAGATATGGTTGTTGTAGGAGCTGACAGAATTGCTGCAAATGGTGATACTGCAAACAAAATCGGGACATATACGGTTGCAATTGCCGCAAAATATCATAATATTCCTTTTTATATTGCAGCTCCGCTTTCAACGATTGATACTTCTATCAAATCAGGAGAAGAAATTCCTATTGAAGAGCGTTCGCACGATGAAGTTACTACAATCAATGGTAAGCTTGTTTGTGCTGAGGGTGTTAATGTTATAAATCCGGGATTTGATGTTACACCTCATGAATTAATTACAGGTATTATTACGGAAGTTGGTATTTTGAAACCTGATTATAATGAATCTATCAAGAATGCTTTTGCAAATGAAAGAAAACCTCTCCTGATATAAAGAGAGGAATGAGCGATGAGGATTATATATAGTTCTATAATAATTGCTTTAAATTCTTTTACATTAGATGATGTGGTTAGATTCGGTTAAGAAAAAAGTATAATAAAATAGAAGGTTTGCATGATTAAAAATTTTAAAATTGAAAATTTAAAATTGCTTGATAAATACATTCTTAAACATATAATAGAGATGTTTATAATGGGTGTACTTGTTTTTACTTCTATTATTTTTGCATCAGATACTTTTATGACTTTGATTAAGCAAATTGCAAAATATGGTATTCCTTTTAAGGTTGCCTTTATAATGGTTGTTTTGAGTTTGCCTTCTATTTTTGTTATGACAATTCCTATGGGAGTATTGTTATCAACTGTTATGACGTTAAACAAGCTGAGTCTTGCTTCAGAGCTTACTGTTATGAGAGCCTGCGGAATCGGGTTTAACCGTATTGCAAAACCTGTATTTGTTTTTGCTACTGTTATGTGTTTGTTTAGCTTTTTTATAAATGAAACAGTAGTGCCAATTATGACAAAACAGTCAAAAGATTTGGCTCTTTGGGCTTTCTGTCAGAAAAATATTCCTGAAGGAAAACATGATTTTACTTTTCAAGAGGTAAATGATGATAGAACTTTAAAAAGGCTGTTTTATGTTGAATCGTGTGAGGATAAACAATTTCATAACGTTACTGTTTTAGATATGGCAAAACCTGATGCAATACACGTATTGCAGGCACAATCAGGCGGTTCTTCTCCTAAAGGTTGGATTTTTAATAACGGTATTGTTTATACCATTGCTGATGAAGGAAAAGTCTTAAATGCAACATATTTTGGTAAAACAATCGCTCAATTCGGGATAGATTTGAAAAAAGAACTGAATCGAAATGTGGCAAACGAACATAATTTTCTGCAGTTGTGTCTGTTTATATCCAAAAATAAAACATTAGAATACAGGCGAGATTTGATTATCGATTTATTTGATAAACTGGCACTTCCTCTCACTACCATTGTTCTCGTTCTGATAGGTGTTCCGTTAGCAATTACACCGCCAAGGGTTCGTTATAACAGAGGATTTCTATTTAGTATTTTAATTATATTTGCATATTATCTGATTAGGGCACTTTCTCTTTCTTTTGGAGAAGCCGGCAGTTTACACCCGTTTTTAGCTGCATTTTTACCTAATATAATACTAACAGTTGTGGGAACTTGGCTTTATTATAGAAAAGTGTTTACTATAACATAATGTATTAAATACATCAAATTATATTTGCGGTATAATATCATAAGTTATACGATAATAAGGATGTATTATGAATATAAGTGCGAGTTGTGATTTAGAAAATGAATTATTTAAAAATGTCTTTGATAAGACACCTGAGTATATAAAAAATAATAAGCTGATGGACTTTTCTAATGAGGGAGAGTTTACGTTTACCTTAAAAAAAGAACATCTTTACCCATACGATGAAATTAGTAATCCTGAAGGTTTAAATCTTTTAGATTGGTTTGCAAACTATTCAAAAGAGGCAAAAGTTTCAACTGCAGGTATAAGAGGTCCTCAAAACATTTTGTTCCCGCAAGACACAAGGTTTCCTATAAACCTTGTTGGTATTGTTTTGGCAACTCTTGCAAAAGCTCTTGTCGTAAAAGAAAAATATGAAGGAAAAGAAATTATAAAATTAGTTGGAAGTGAAGTCAGATATAATTCACAGCTATATCTTGATGCAATTGCAAGAATACAAGCTGCTCAAGGTATCAGAACTCTAACATCAAAAGACAGACAAACTATTCCTATCTGGCTTGCATCATTTTTGGCTTTCAAACTTGATTTGGTAGGCGGAGAATATATTACTTCAAGTCACGGTATATCTGTTAAGACTGCGACAAAAGATTTAAATTCTCAAGGAAGTCAGTATTTGCCTGAAGAATCATTAGAATTTGTTAATAAAATTCAAATGATATTTGAAAAAGTCGAAAAAGAAGGAAGTTATGAAATAAAGATTTCAGCTAAAGATAATCCGCTTATTGATGAAAGCGTTATGGAAAAGTTAGAAGACGGTATAAATCTTTATGTTGAATATTTGAAAAATGGCGTTGCAGAGGATTTAACAAAATTAAAATCAATGCAAAACAAAATCGTTATTGAAAGTGTTGGCGGATGTGCTTACAGAACATTAAGCAGAGTATTGGAAAAACTTGGTTTAACTGATAAGTTTGATTGGAATAATACGGAAGAAGATCCGTTTTTCCATTCAATAGGAAAATATGATACAGATCCAAAGGGTAATAAAACATTTTATGATTACTCCGTAGATGCAACGGTTGTTGCGAAGCGTCAAAACGGGGAAACCTTCTTTCCTGTTATTGAATCGTTAGATTATGATGTTGTTTTAAGAGATTATCCAATTGGAACGGCCGTTTTGATTACAGACCCTGACCACGACCGATTGACAATTTGTCAACTTGAAAGTGAAGGGAATATTCCAACTTTAGATGAAAACGGTATTTCTTATATCAAATTAGGTTTAGGTAGAGTTCTTACTGTATTCACTGCAAATCAGGCATTTTTGATGTTAATGGATTACAGAATGAAACAGTTAAAACAAGCTCACCGTTGGAATAATCATTCAAGATTCATGATTAAAACGACAGCATCAGCTTTATCCTGGGATGAATGGGCAGAGGCAAACGGTATAAAAGTTGTTAATGTTCCTGTTGGGTTTAAAGAAATTGCAAATATTATGAAAAAAGTTGAACTTCAGCTTAAAAATAATCCAAACTCTTCCGTTAAAGTTGATGATGTGTTTGGAAATACCATTGATTTAGGTGTTCAACCGCGTTTAATCTTTGGTGGAGAAGAATCAGGCGGTATGATTATGGGTGCAGAAGATACCGTAAAATCTCTTATCGGCAGAGAAGCAATTGCAATGAGAGAAAAGAGTGCAACAGAAGCAATAATAGTTGCATCATCTTTGATTGCTCAGTTAGAAGAAGATAATACAACTTTATCTCAATATTTGCTTGAAGTTTTTGAACAAAATAATATTGAATCAATATTTGATACAAGAGAAGATATCGCATACTACAATGAATCTGAGCCTGATATCGAAAAACTGAAAATAGCAAAAACAGAAGGTGAAAAACAAAGAACTAAGAATGATTTATTCTTCTTATCGTTAGCTATTGCAATAAATAAAGGTGTTATGACACTTGATGATGCAATTTTGGTTTTAAATGACGCATTTTCAGGGTTAGATTTTACAAATGTAAAATCAATAAAATTTGTCGGGGATGGTACATATATTGAATTTACTGATAAATATATTGAAATACGTCCGTCAGGTACAGATGCGAAAACAAAAGCATACGGCGGAGGTAAATCATTAAAAGATATTTGTGATTATGCGCGTATTTTGGGTAATTATTCAGGCGAAAGAACAGATTTGCATAAGCAATTTATTTCTGAAGAATTTTACGAAAATTCAAAAGAAACAGCTCTTGATGATTATTTAAAATTTGTCGAAAAAGATGCAAATAACGAGAAATTTGATATCCCTGAATATTCTTTTTAGAAAGTTGGTAAAATATGGATAAAAAATCAGAAAATATTAAAATAGCCATTTACCCCGGAAGTTTTGATCCGATTACATTAGGACATTTAGACGTGCTTTCGGATGGCGCAAAAATGTTTGACAGGGTCATTATTGCAGTATTAAAAAATTCTTCCAAAAAAGGATTTTTGACTGTCGAAGAAAGGGTACAGCTTATAAAAGAATGTGTAAAAGATTTGCCTAATGTAGAGGTGGATAGTTTTGACGGACTAACTGTCGAATATGCAAAAAAGAAAAATGCAACTATACTTTTAAGAGGTTTAAGAGCTGTTTCTGATTTTGAGTACGAAATGCAGCTATCTCAGACAAACAGAGCTTTATCCGAAGATATAAAGACTGTCTTTCTTATGACAAAACCTGAGTATAACTTTATATCCTCAAGCACGGTGAAAGAAATTTTGATGCATAACGGTGATATATCAAAATTTGTTTCTCCTGAAGTTAATGATTACCTGATAAATAAGGTGAAAAATGTCAATAATTGATATAACAAAAATAATCGAATTAAAACAAGTTTTAAATGATAAATTCGATATTCAGCTTCATGTTCACGATACTTGCGGAGGACAGTATTTTTCTGTTGATAATCTTGAACCTTCTGCAAAAGATTTTATTGAAAATTATTTTATGGAAAGAAATTACAGAGTTATTTTTGATAAAGAAATCGAATTTCATTTAGAGGATATGAGATTATGTTAGATCGATTTTCGAGGGGTAAATATAAGGTAGTTCAAAAGGTAATGCATTATGTTAGATCAATTTTCGAGAACGGAATTATTAATAGGTAAAGAAGGTATTGAGAAACTAAAAAAAACGCATATTGCTATCTTTGGGCTTGGCGGTGTCGGAGGGCACGCTTTGGATGCCTTAATCAGAAGTGGTGTCGGGAATGTTGATATAATTGATAATGACACTGTATCCGTTACCAATTTAAACCGTCAGTTACTTGCAACTACAAAGACTATTGGAAAATATAAGGTTGATGTAGCAGAAGAAAGAATACGTGAAATAAATCCTGAAGTTAATATTGTAAAATATAATACTTTTTTTACACCTGAAACTGCTGATGGATTTGATTTTTCAAAATATGATTATATTATTGATGCGATTGATACGGTTGTAGGCAAATTATCTCTAATCGAAAAAGCAAAAGAGTATAATGTGCCTATAATATGTTCAATGGGTGCAGGAAATAAAATGGATCCTACTAAATTTGAAGTTGCAGATATTTCAAAAACGTCAGTATGCCCTTTAGCAAAAGTTATTCGTCAGGAATTAAAAAAGAGACGGATAAAAAAAGTAAAAGTTGTTTATTCAAAAGAATTACCGATAAAACCTGCAAAAAGTGAAGAAGAAACAGTAAAGCATCAGTTACCGGGGAGTATTTCTTTTGTCCCTTCGGTTGTGGGATTGATTATTGCAGGTGAAGTTATAAAAGATATTATCGGATATAACAGATAATTAATGAATTTATTTGTTGGTGGTAGAATATAGATAGTTGTACGGAAATAGGAAGATATCAATTATGGCTTATAAAATTTTATCTAAAAAAGAATTATGTCCAAATCAATATGAAATTACAATTGACGCACCATTCGTAGTCAGAAATGCACGTGCAGGTCAGTTTATCATATTCAGAGCGGAAGAAGACGGCGAAAGAGTTCCTTTGACTATTGCCGATGTAGATAAAGAAAAAGGTATTCTTACACTTGTGTTTATGGCAGTGGGGTATTCAACAAAGAAATTGGCTTCTTTAGAAGTTGGCGATGAATTAGTTGATTTGGTTGGGCCATTAGGAAAACCAACTCATATTGAAAAATACGGCACTGTTGTATGTGTGGCAGGCGGTTATGGTGCTGCACCTTGTTATCTTATTGCAAAAGCTTTTAAAGATGCAGGTAATAAAGTTTATATGATTATGGGTGCAAGAACAAAAGAACTTATTTTCTGGCAGGATAAAATGAAAGATGCTTGCACAGAACTATTTATAACAACCGATGACGGTTCATTGGGTATAAAAGGCTACGGGACAACTGTTCTTCAGGATATTATGAATAAGGAAACCGTTGATTATGTTATTGCTGTAGGTCCTATGCCTATGATGAGAGCAGTTGCCAATATGACAAAAGAATCGGGTATTAAAACAGAAGCTTCTATGAATCCTATAATGGTTGACGGGACAGGCATGTGTGGTGCTTGTCGTCTTACAGTCGGCGGAGAAACAAAGTTTGCATGTGTTGATGGACCTGATTTTGATGCACATCAGATTGATTTTGATGAGGTTATTAACAGAACTCGTATTTATAAGGATGAAGAACGCAGACGTTCTGAAAATTGCAATTTATTAAAATTATAAATCTAAAGAATAATACTAAAAAAGTACACCAATCAAGGTGTACTTTTTTATTTAATAATAAAATATCATACGCTAAACAATAATTTACAAACTATTGATTAGGACTTTTTATATAATAGAATAATTGTACGAGGAAATGGGGTGGATATCTCCAACTCTGCCGGAGCCGTAAAAGTCGGAATACTCGAATTTAACAGAATTTCGTTGCAAAATTCTGTCAGAGATAAAACAACTATCTAAGAGGTTAAAATGACAGCAAGTGTAACAGCAGTAGGTTCTGTTCGTGCAGGATTATGTCCTCACGGATTACCACCGGGAGCTTGCCCTATCTGTTCAGGAATGGGAGGAGGCTCTAAAGTTCAGACTGCCGATTTTTCTGCAAAACCCGGAGAAATGAGTTGGAATGAATGCGCTGCAATTGGTGCGTTTTTGAAATCTTTACAAAATGCAAGAATGGCAAAAGAAGCCGACTTCCAACAAAGATTAGTTAATATCGCTCAATTTGAAGCAAATATGGCTAAATCTGCGGAAAGATTAAACCAATTTATTCAAACTATGAGTCAGCATACTTTAACAAAACCTCTTGCAGTTGTTGCACAAAAAGTTCTGATGCCAATCCTTCAGACAATAAAAGATTTACCGGCTAATGTTATGCAGACAGTCGCAAACATAACTACAAAATTAGTTGATATTTCAGATAAATTAACTGCGGTATATGGTGAATTAAAAGCTGCAATAAGTAAAAAAGTGTCAGAATTTGCCAAAGCAATCAAGAAAAAAATCAAATCTATTTTTGAAATTTTCACTGCTGACAACGATGAAGATGAAAATGAAATTATGATTGCTTTTGAAAAACATTTAGATAAACTAAAAGGACTTCTTGAAAAGATTTCTGACAAACTAAAAAAAGAAATAGAAAAAGAAGTCGAAGAAGAAAATAAAAAAGCATTAACCAATAAAGGATAAAATATGATAATCACAAACGATATTGAAAGCCAACGAATAAAAAGAAATTTAACTCAGACTCAGAAAAAAGTTGCTGATTCTGTAAAAGAAGGTGTGTTAGTAAATTCAAATTTACCTCTCAGTGAATCTTATAATTCTTTGCTTATAGCAGATACTGTTGAATTACCTGACAAATTATATGAAAAGAATACCAAAAGAGAAAAAGGACTTCTTCCGATAGCAGGTGCTACGGTTGGTTTTATGGCAGTGTTAACAGGAATTACAGGTTTAATAAAAAAATCATCAAAAGATGCCATTGATGTTGATTTGGCAAAAAAATTACCTTCATTAACACGTAATGTCTGTATCAACAAGGAGATGGATCAGGCAATATACAGACTTGTAGCAAACCCGAACAAAAAAACCGCTATGGCGGCAGCAGGGCTCGGGGTATTGAGTTCTATGGCATTTATGGGTAAAACTTTTTGTGAAGGTTTTAGAGATGTTTGGGTAAAGAAAAAAGAAGCGGATATCCAAAAAGATTTGCAAGAGAATCTTATTGCCGTTGAAACTCAATCCTTCTCTGGAAAAATGCAAATTATAAGAAGTATGCTTGCAGATAAAGCTAAAGAATTTAACGGAGCATTAACTCCTGAAAATCAAAATTTATCAAAAAACAGTTTTAACAGTCATCAGATAAGTTTCAGAGGGGACAAACCTGAAGAAAAGAAAGAGAAAAACGGATTTTTGAAAAATCTTGGTTATCTTGCACTTGGGGCAGCATCTTCTCTTGCAATTGTAGGTTTAGGCTATGCTTCAATGAAAAATTTAAGAGCAAGCAACAATGAAATGAAACGTGGAGTTGACAAAGTAAAAGGTATAATATCCGAAATCGCAGATAATGTCGGGAAACGTACTCCTGAGCAAATGGGCGAAGAAGGCTATAACTTGGCAAATAAAATGGATAAAGAGAAAATATCAAACCTGTTTGTAGATATTCAGGCTGACTCTGATTTTGTTGCATCTACAGCCGAACGAATGAAATGGAACAATGATGAAGAAAAACAAAAATTTATTGCTGATAATATCTTTAATATAAATAAATCAACAGAACGTGCAAACAGTGCATTAGGCGGTTCGGGTCAAGACAGAAATACATTCTATTCACACGTTTCTGACTACAAAGCCTTTTTCTATAATTGGCTGATTGATTCAAAAAATGAACAGTTTAAAAACTTGTTCTTTGGTATTACAGGCGCAACCGCAACTGCTTATTTAGGCGAACTCTCAATTGGTGCAATCAAAGATGTTCAGGTTAAAAAATATAACGCAGAAACCGAATTAAATCTGCAAAAACGACTTGTTTCAACAGAATTAAGGAATTTTAAATCTAAAAAAGATTCGTCTATACAACCTTTATGTGATGAATTTTATCGTCAAAAGAAGAACGGAAAATCTAATGAAGAATTAAAAATTGTTGCAGACGGAATACTTAATGAAATCAAAAATGGTGCTCCATACGTTTATTCATAATTGAAAATGGAAAATTGAAAATGGAAAATTGCAATGTAAATGTACAAATGCCAACTATAAATCGCAACTACTGTCAGTTTGACGGGGTTAAAGTCTTGTATTATTTACAAAAAAAAGAAGATGCACTTCCTCTCTTAGATAACACTCTGAAAAATACTAATGATGAAAAAGAAGTTTGCGAAGCACTGTACATAGCTGACAGACTAATCGAAAATGGTGTCAAAGGTGTGGATAAAATGTATCCGACTTTTGCACGTTTTAATGATACAAAATCGCCAAATATTCAGACCTTTTTAGCTGGTGTATACCGAAAAACTAAAGTACCTGATGCATTTGGGCCACTGTGCAAAATGTTAATCCAAAATTCTATCAATCCTCCTAAAGAACCCCAATTGTTTGATCCGAATGAAGAAATCGGCGGAGCTATTTTGGATTATTTAGCGTAACATATCTTCCTGCTGTTGCTTATACATTTGAAGTATTTGAATTGGGGAAGCAAAATTCAGCGGCATATCGTCGTCATCATCTTTGTTATATTTATATTGATGTCCGTCATCATATTTGTGATTATTTGTATTATACTGTTTTACTTCGGTGTTCAAATCAAGATTGATTTCTTGTTCCTGAAGAGTCATATCCTGAGCATTAACACAAGATGCAGTTATAAATATTAAAGCTATAATAATTATTTTTTTCATTTATTAAAACCTGATATTTGTTGAAAAATTAACCTGTGAACTTGATTGTGAAGAACCTGAAAATTTTTGTCCGACACCTACACCCATATCCATTCTGTCATCTTTGAAAGGCTGAACATTAACCTTTACTTCTCCTTTTTTACTGTTATTATTCAAATCAGTAGAATATTTGTTTTGAATAGAAACGTGTTTATTGATTTTATATTCAGGAGTAACAGAAAGAGTTCCTTTATCTTGATTTGCCTGATTTGGAGTGGTATTTTTTGTGTATCCGGAATTAAGTTTAAAATTTTTCTTTTCATACTCTGTATATAACGTACTTGAACCTGAATATGTATCGGAGGTTGTTGTATGGGTACTGTTTGAACCTACCGACACATCTTTGAACTTCTTTTTATTCTTAAACGTAGCCGTTCTTTTTTGATTTGGATTAGTTTTTGAATAATCCTGAATTTGTTGTTCATTTACAACTGTTTTATCGGCACTTAATTTTTTTTGATACTTTGTACGTGATAAATCATACGTTTTTTGCGGCTGAGTTAATTGTAAATCAATGGAAGGAGCTTCCTGCTCAACTGTTTCAACTTGCTCTGTGTCTTGCGCATAAACATTCAAAACTGAAAACATGCCTGCCAGCAATATTATTAAAAATCTTTTCATTTGTTTACCTCAATATATTTTGAGTAAATAATTATCAATACATTTACCCCTATTTACCCCTATTTTAGCATATATTTTTTTAATGTTATAATTTATTTATGGCATGGGTTTATTTATTAGTAGCATCAATATTCGAAGTGGGCTGGCCAATCAGTATGAAAATGGCTGACATTACCTCATACAAAATGCTATGGATATTATGTGCAATTGTAACAATGGCATTGAGCGGAGTATTCCTTTATTATGCACAAAAAGAAATCCCTATAGGAACAGCCTATGCAATCTGGACAGGAATCGGTGCAACATGCACTTTTCTTGCAGGTGTTTTATTTTTTAACGACACCGCAAGCTTATTAAGATTTTTTGGGGTACTTCTAATAATTTCAGGAGTTATTATTTTAAAATCTGTCCATTAACTTTATGATAAAATAATAAAAAAGAGGTATAAAATGAGAGTAGCGGAAATTCACGATAATAAAATAGTTTTAAAAGACAGAGATAAAGTAGAACTGAACGGCAGAGAAGGTGCAATAGTAAAAGTAGTCGGATGTGGTCTTTGCGGTTCTGATATCGTTAAATTTAAAGAACATATCTCTAACGATGGCACAGTTTTAGGACACGAAATCGTTGCAGAAATTGTTGAAATCAATTCAAACTCAGGTTTTAAAGCCGGTGATAAAATTGTTGCTTCACATCATATACCTTGTTTTAAATGTGCATATTGTAAAGGTAAAAGTTATTCAATGTGTCAGCATTTCAAAGAAACAAATCTTGAACCGGGTGGATTTAGTGAATATGTATTTTTAAGTGAAGAACATTTGCAATACGTTACACACTTAAAACCAAAAAATTTATCGGATGAGGAAGCATCTTTCTATGAACCTTTAGGTTGCTGTGTCAGAGCAGTAAAAAGAGCCTCATTATCACCTTTATCAAATGTTTTGGTTGTAGGATTGGGCACAATCGGACTTCTTATGGGGCAAACTTTAAAAGCTTTTGGGATGACTGTTCATGGCTGCGATATTATGCCAGATAGAATAAGTAAAGCTCAAAAATTGGGAATCAATGCATTTAATTCTGCTGATTTAGAGTTTGCGCACAGACATATTTTTTCACACACTGATAATATCGGTGTAGATTGCGTATTTATGACATCAGGCGCAGATGCTGCTATTGATGTTGCACTAAATACAGTAAGATTGGGCGGAAAAATACTTGTATTTTCAAGCACACCTAAAAATCTTGGCTATACAAACAACGATATTTATTATAAAGAATTAACTGTTCTTGGCAGTTATTCTCCAAGACCGCAGGATTTGGAAACATCTCTCCAATTACTAACAAACGGCGAAGTTAATGTAAAATATTTATCAACAGTTTATCAAGCTGAGGATATTCAAAAAGCATTTGATGATACAATGTCAAATAAAATAATGAAAGCCTACATTAAATTCTAAGGGTAGGGGTAAAGGGGTAAATAGGGGTAAATATTTAAATATTAGTAATACCTCAGTTAGAATGAAATAGATGTAAACAAAAGTAAGTATAAAAGGAATTAAACAAAGTTATGAAAGCAGTATTATTCTATGGACCGGAAAATATAAAATATGAAGAAAATGTTCGAGTAAAACCACTTGAACACGGTGAAGTTCTTGTCAGAATAAAATCTGCATTAACTTGCGGAACGGATGTTAAAACGTACAGACGCGGTCATCCCGTATTGATAAAATCAATTCCATCAGGATTTGGACATGAGTTTGCAGGTGTTGTAGAAAAAGTTGCAGACGGAGTTGATAATGTTAAAGTCGGAGACAGAGTTGTTGCAGCTAATTCTGCGCCGTGCGGAGAATGCTTTTATTGCAAAAGAGAAGAGTACAATCTTTGTGAAAATTTAGACTTATTAAATGGTGCTTATGCAGAATACATAGTAGTTCCTGCAAGAATTGTCAAAAAGAATATGTTAATTTTGCCTGACGATTTAAGTTTTGATAAAGCTGCATTTTGTGAACCTTTGGCAAATGTTGTTCACGGTGTAGAAAGAACCGGTATAAAACCGGGACAAACAGTAGGTATTATCGGTATTGGACCAATTGGCCTAATGTTTGCAAGACTTGCAAAATTAAAGGGTGCAAACGTAATTGTCGCAGGCAGAAATCCTCTAAAATTAAGAATGGCTGATGAGTTCGCACACGCTGATGAAATCGTTGATTTAAAGAAATATCCTAATCCTGAAAAAATATTTAAAGAATATACTGATGAAAAGAAAGGTTTAGATGTTGCCGTAGAATGTGTCGGGCTTCCTGAAATATGGGAGAGAATATTTGCCTGTGTAAGACCGGGAGGGACAGTGCATTTCTTTGGCGGTTGTAAATCAGGCTCTAAAGTTACATTTGACACAACCAGAATGCATTATGGCGATATCAAGCTAATGAGCGTATTTCATCACACACCTAAATATTTTAGACAGGCTCTTGAATATATCAAATCAGGTGATGTGGAAGTCGAAAAGTTAATCACGGATACACTTCCGCTTAAAGATGTTGAATTTGCAATGAAACAACATATTGCAGGTAACGCTATCAAATATTTAATAAAGCCTTAATTATACATTTCCTGTTGAAGAATTTCTGTCATCTTCAAGTTGTTTGAGTTGTTTCATATCAACTTTTTCATCTTGAGAATAGTTATTCATATTGCTGATAGGTAAATCAATTTCAACATTAACATCTGCATCAACCATATCGACCTCAGATTTTGAATATTCGTGAGTTTTTCCGTCTTCAAGTTTAACGGCAACAGTTCCGTTCAAGAACTTGATATAACAAACTCTTCCGAGTCCGTCAGGAGTCATAACAGATGAACCGATTGGAGGCATACCTTTTGCAGCATTGATATAGTTTGAATATTCATAAGTTAAACAACATAATAAACGACCGCAAGTTCCTGATATCTTTGTTGGAGAAATAGGCATCCCCTGATCTCTTGCGAGTTTTATGTTTATCGGTTCAAATTTACGTTTAAATGTATTACAACAGAATGGCTGTCCGCATGGTCCTGCACCTTCCATAATTGAGGTTTCATCACGTACACCAATATGTCTTAAATCAATACGAACACGTTTAAATGTTTGTGTTAAGTCTTTTAACAGTTCTCTAAAATCAACTCTCTCGGGAGCAGTATAATAAAAAGTTATTTTTCTTTTGTCAAACGTAAGTCTGCATTGAGTCAAATTCATCGCAAGCTTATGTTTTTCAACCAGTGCTTTACATTTAAAAAATGATTCAACTTCTTCTTTTCTTATTTCTTCTAAAGTCTGTAAATCACGTTGAGACATAATTCTTACAAACTCAAACGGTTGCGGTTTTGCTTTTGAATTTTCCCAAATCTTTGATATTTCATCATTAACAATGGTAACTTTTAAAGCTTCTTCACCTTTTTCAGTTCTGACAAGAATCATTTGCCCATGTTCTAACGTAATATTATCAGGAACATTGACAGGATTGAAACTATTTTTTAAATAATAAACAGCATACTTCATAAAATTATTATACATTAAAATCGTTAAATGGTAAATTATAGTTTAGCAAACTTTGTTTGCTAAACGGTGACTAAGTGAATCGTGACTAAGTGACTAAGAAAATTATTCTTAACCATTTAATGACAGTTTCGTTGTACATAATAAATATTATCATTATATTAAAAATTTTTACCCTCTCCTATAATTTAGGAGAGGGTAATATTCGTTGTAACAAGTT
>OMPX01000089.1 GCA_900313115.1 uncultured bacterium | reverse complement strand
TTACTAAGCCCATTTTCTTTAATATACTGTGGAGTAAACTCAATAAATACAGGAGTTTTTGTGATTTGAGGGGCAACATAAGGTTTTTTTTGAACAGCTGATACTTCCGGCATAATAATCTCCTACACATATTTCACACTTACTACTATAAAGTAATTTTTTTAGAGTAATTTGCTAGTTTTAATCAAGTTTTTAAGAATTGTTAAACAGATTTATATTGACGGTTTCACCTCAAAGTTATATTATATATTTATAGAAAAGGAGACTATTATGAAAAAATTTATGGTTATGGTATTAGCTATGGGATTATTTATGTTCACTGCTATTACTGCTAATGCATCTTGTTGTTGTGATTGTCAGTCAAAATCTTGTGTAAAACAAGAATCTATACAAGGTAATATTATTGATGCCGTCAGAGATAGGGGTAAATGTAACTGTTGCAAAGATAAGTGCTCTTGCGGATGCAAAGAGGGTAAATGTAACTGCTCTGAAGACTGCTCTTGCGGATGCAAAGAAGGTAAATGCAATTGCGGGGGTAAATGTTGTAAAGACTGCACCTGCGGATGTCAAAAAGATAAATGTGATTGTTGCAAAGATGGTTGTACTTGCGGAGATTGTCCTGCTTGCAATGGGAAATGCTGCTCTAAAAACTGCACTTGCGGTTGTAATGACGGCAAACCTTGTACCTGCAATGACAAATGCAACTGCAAATCTAAAAAATGTAAGTGCAAAAAAGGTTGCAAAGTTAAATAACAAAATACATAAAACAAAAAACTGCCCTTTTAATAGTAAAGGGTAGTTTTTTATTTATTTCCATACTAAATTTAAGCTCAATTTGGTACAGAAATAACCCTTCTGCATTTTTCTATTTGATTAAATGCTGCTTTTAAATTTTGCTCAATTGATTTTATCAATATATAACTTTTCTTTTCCCCATCAACTAAATCCTCTAAAATCTCTGCTAGATATAACGTATCTAAGATTTTACCCGAAATATTTTTTGTATAATATTCAAGATTTCTTTTATTCTTATTTCGTGACATTATCTTCTCCTAATAAACTTTATATATCATTCTTTATATGGAATATTTATTCCTTATTATGAATAAATAATAACATAATTATTCTTTATTTGTCAACATTTAACTAAATAAAGTATAATTATTCGAAATAGGGAATAGTTATGGGATCTAAAGAAGAAGTAAAAGTTTTAATAGCAAAAGAAGGTATAACAGTTAAGAAACTTGCAGAACTTCTTGCAAAACAAACAGGTAGACATTATACTCAAATGAGCCTTCAACATAAAATTTCTAATAGCTCTCTCAGATATGATGAAATGGAAGAAATAGCAGAAATTTTAGGCTACAAAATTACAATTGAACGAAAATAGCCTTACTATAATGGAATATTTACAAAACCATTAAAAGATTTATTTCCATCCATTGACCATACATTATTTGCTTAATTTACTAAAATCAGCCACCAAACAATAGTAACCTTTTAGCAATGTAAGTAAACCAATTCTGTTATTTTTAATATTTTCATCTTTATCCATAACAAGAACTTTGTCAAAGAATGCGTCAACTTTTGAATTAAGTCCAATCAACTGATTTAAATATGCTGAATAATCACTTAATTCTTCAATTGATTTAACTGCAGAATACAGATTTCTTTCTTCGTCAAATTGGAATAAATCTTCATCAATAACATCAAAAGAATTATCTTTCAAAATTCTTATTACACGGTTTGCATTTTCAACTGTCATTGGGCTGTCAAATGCGGATAATGCCTGAACTCGTTTGATATAATCTGACAACTTTTCTAACGGATTTCCAATCAGACAAGCCTCAAGAATATCTTTCTTATATGAATCAGCCAAGAATATAGTCAATCTCTGAACTATAAATTCTTCAACATCAGCCTGACAATCAGCTTCAACAGGAAGTAGCTCTAAGGTTAATTTAATGAGTTCAGTTAGATTGATTTCCAAATTATTTTCAATAATTGTTTTGATAATACCTAATGCTGCACGACGTACCCCAAGAGGGTCAGAAGAACCTGTAGGTTTTTTGCCTGATGCAAATACTGCACAAATATTATCTAACTTATCAGCAATACCAACTATTTGTCCTTCTATACCTGATGCCAATTCGCTATCAGCATTCAACGGGAAGTAATGTTCTTTAACACCCTGAACTACTGCATCATTTTCGCCTGAAATTCTTGCATAGTCAGAACCGATAAATCCCTGAAGTTCAGTAAATTCAAATACAAGATTTGTTGCCAAATCAGCTTTGCATAAATATGCAGTACGGATTACATCTGTATCATTTACTCCTAATTCTTCAGAAATTTGTTTTGATAATTTGATTAATCTTTGTGTTTTGTCATAAACAGAACCCATACCCTTTTGGAAAGTCATACCTTTTAGATTTTCTACGTACTCCTCCAATTTCTTTTTGGTATCGTTCTTAACAAAGAACACTGCATCATCAAGTCTTGCTTTAATAACACGCAAATTACCTGCTTTGATATTTTCAAAATCATTTCCGATATAGTTTGCAATAGTTATGAATTTGTTAGTAAGTTTTCCGTTTTCAAACAAAGCAAAATATCTTTGATGTGATTCCATAACTGTGATTGTAACTTCGTCCGGAATATTTAAATATTCTTTATCAAAATCACAAACAACCGCAACAGGCCATTCACATATATTTGTAACTTCTTCTAATAAATCATCTGAAATCCTTGTTGTTGCACCTATTTCAGAAGCTTTTGCATTTGCCAATTCTATAATTTTGTTACGTCTTTCTTCCTGATCAACTATAACAAAACCACTTCTTAATTTTTCCTTATACTCATCAGGATTGTTTATTTCAACAACGCCTTCATAAGAACGGTGTCCTCTTGAAACTTTTGAAGATTCAATGTCTAAAATTTTAACTTTTAATTCTTCGTTGTTATATACTGAAACAATCCATCTGATTGGTCTTGAGAATTTTTCTTCGTGATCAGCCCATCTCATAAAATGTGAGCCTTGTAGTTTCATAATGAGATTAGGAATGTTTTCGGCAAGTAAATCCTTTGTCGATTTACCCCTAACTTCTATCTTAGCCATTACGTAATCGTCTTCAACGTACAAATCACTTGGATTGATACCATTTTTCTTTGCAAAACCTTCGCCTGCTTTTGAAAGATTACCGTTTTCATCATACGCAATCTTCTTGACAGGTCCTTTGAAAACCTTTGTTGAATCAGGTTGTGCATCAGCCAAACCGTCAACAATAACTGCCAATCTTCTTGGAGTTGTTAACACATTAACATTTTCAAAATTTATACTATTTATCCCAAAAAACTTTTCAAAACTTTCTTTTAACTGCTTTTGTGCAGATGTTATAAACTTATATGGAAGCTCTTCCACGCCTATTTCTAATAAATATTTACTCATTCTTAACCTCATTTTGTACAAAAGTATTATATTACAAACAAACTATCGTTACCAAATAAAAAATAAAGCAAAAAAAAAGCCTTTCGCAAGGAAGGCTAAATCTAGAATTAGGAAGGGAATTAGGGTATATAGGTTAAAATAAATTTGTGTGTCTTTTAAAATCTTTGTTTTGTAGCTCTCTTTTTTCTCTCTAAGATATCGCTTACATATATATAAAGTATATACAAAATCCCCAATTTCAGAGAATGTTATTTTTGTTACAAAACTTAATAATAAATATCAAAAAGCACTTTTCATCAGTGTTTTAAAAATTTATGGGGATAGAATTTATCCCTACCCCCTTAAATCTGCTAACTTTTTGTATAGTTCTATTTCTTTGGCGGTTAAATCCTTAGGAATAACTATCTTCATTTTAACTTTTAAATCACCTAATTTACCGTTTTTATCAGGTAAACCTAACTCTTTTAACCTAAGAGCCTGACCTGATGAGACCATTTTAGGTATTTTTATATTGATTTTTCCATGTAAAGTTTCAATGTCTTTATTAGTACCTAAAACGGCTTCTGTTGGTGTTATTTCAACTTCTTTTGTTAAGGTAGTTCCGTCGACTTGATATTCTTTGTCTTTAATATGCACAACCAAGTACATATCACCTTTTCTTCCGTATGAGTCTGTTCTGCCCTTGCCTTTTAATTTTATTTTTTGACCTTCCACTACATTTTTAGGAATTTTTATTTTAGCAGAAGACGATGTATTCACATAACCTGTTCCGCCGCAATGGGAGCAAAAACCGTTTGGAGGGCATTGAGTACATTTTTCCATGCCTGAAAACTTAACAGTTACTGGTCTATCGTCAAAAATATCTTTTATAGATACATCAAGATTTTTTGTAACATCTAATTTTTCAGATTTTGGAGGTTTTTGTTGTTTTTGAGCAGTTCTGCCCTGACCAAAATCAAAGCTGTTAAAGTTTCCGTAATTACCCTGAGTGCCATAAGCACCTGACTGAGCGCCTGACATGAAATCACCGAACAGAGAACTAAAGAAATCGGAAAACCCGCCTGAGCCTTGATTAAAATTAAAGCCTCCGCCTGCACCTTGATTGAAATTAAAACTAAAGTTTTCAAATCCCGGTGGTGGAGTATATTCTGCACCGCCTTGCCAATTTGCACCAAGGCTATCATATCTTTGACGTTTTGCATCATCACCTAAAACTTCGTAAGCTTCGTTTATGTCTTTAAACTTTGCTTCTGCTTCAGGTGTCTTATTCACATCAGGGTGGTATTTACGCGCAAGTTTTCTGTACGCCGATTTTATTTCTGATGCCGTTGCACCACGTTTTACACCTAAAATTTCATAATAGTCTTTGTATTGCATATATATCTCCTAATCATAATATAATACAAAAAACCGTAATTATTAAAAAACTTAATTATTTTTTAATTGTTTTAACATATAAATATTTAAAAGAAATCGCTCATTGGCTTAATTTCGCCAAAATCTAAACCGAGTGTCTCGGTAATTTCATTATCCGTCAAATAATACACTCCGACATTATGAGCTAATGGCTCTTGTTTTATA
>OMPX01000174.1 GCA_900313115.1 uncultured bacterium | reverse complement strand
GGTACATATTCGGAATAAATGTCTTCCGCAAATACCATTGTTGTTAAATTTATGCATATTATAAATAGCGTTATTAAAATCTTTTTCATTTTTTATTTATCTCCTCGCCTTTGATTATATAGCGAATTATTCTCCAGTAAATTTTCTAATGTTTGAATTTTTTGTCGTAATTCTTCTGAGTCATTATAAACAAGTGCCCTTTTATAGTAGGTTATTGCAGAAGTATAATCCCCAAATTTTTCGTAAATTCTTCCTATTTGATAAATAGTATAGTAATGATTACTATAGCCAAAATCGTATGCTTTTTTGTATTGCTTTAGCGCTTTAATGTATCGTCCTCTATCAAAGTAAAAATTGCCAAATGCATAATAAGCATAAGGATAATCAGGAATTAGGTTTGAACTTCTGCAGAAATTTGATATTGCATATCTGTCTTTGCCCAATTTGTCATAAACGATTCCTAATCTTGCAAAATATAGAGGATTATCTTTGTTTATTTCTCCTAAAATTGAGTAGTCACTTAACATCTGATTTAATAATATGTATTGTTGTTTCGGGTCAGTTGAATTTATATATCTTTGAAATAAGTTTTCGGCTTCATTATTTAACTGTACTTCATTTATTTTTGTGTAATCAGTAGGAATTGTATATTGTATTCCACCTCTTTGAACACCGTTTGCGATATTCGAAATCAGCATAAAAATTAAACAAAAAATAGTAACCCGAAATTTTGACAACTTTCCTCTCCTTAATTTTAAATTATAGAGAAAATTCCTTAAATAATCAATAAATTAACATAAGTTGAATGTTAAAATTTTTAAAAGTCAGGTGCTATCAAATTATATTTGGTCTATAATCAAATTATGAGAAAAAAAATTAGTATATTAGGCTCGACAGGGTCAATTGGAACACAGGCTTTAGATGTAATAGAAAAATTGGGGGATAAATTTGAAATTATCTCTCTCACCGCAGGTGGAAATGTCAATCTGTTAAATGAGCAAATAGCAAAATTTCACCCGAAATCTGTTTGCGTATCAGGGAGTAGTGATAAAGACAGAATTGTCGGATGCAATAAAGTTTTATGTGGCTCTGAAGGGCTTGAAGAAATATGCTCAAATACTGAAAATGATATAATTTTAGTTGCCGTATCAGGTAAAATTGGTCTAAAACCAACAATTACCGCAATCAAGAACAAAATTAACATAGCTCTTGCCAACAAAGAAACTTTAGTCATGGCAGGTGATATTGTCATGAAACTAGCAAAAGATAATAATGTTGCGATTGTTCCCGTTGATAGTGAACATTGTGCAATTCATCAATGTATAAAAGATATCTCTCAAGTTGAGAAGTTGATAATTACTGCTTCAGGCGGTCCATTTTTACATAAAACCGTTGATGATATGAAATCTGCTACGGTAGAACAGGCACTTGCTCATCCTCGTTGGAATATGGGCAGAAAGATTACGGTTGATAGTGCTACTTTGATGAACAAAGGTTTAGAAATTATTGAAGCACATCATTTATTTAATATGCCTTATGAAAAAATTGATGTTGTTGTTCATCCGCAAAGTGTTGTACATTCTGCAATTGAATATGTTGACGGTAGCGTCATCGCTCAGATAGGTCTGCCAAGCATGCACATTCCTATTCAATATGCTATATGTTATCCGGAAAGATTTGAAGGGATTAAATCAAGAAGCTTTAGTTTCTCAGAGATTGCAAGATTAGATTTTGAAGCTCCTGATTTTGATAAGTTCCCATTTTTAAATTTAGCTTACTCCGCAGGAAAAACAGGCGGAACTGCGACCGTTGCACTAAATGGTGCTGACGAAGAAGCTGTATTTGCTTTTCTCGATGGTAAAATTAAGTTGTATGACATCTATGAGATAACAAAAAGAATGTATGATATGCATACACCAATACTTAACCCGTCAATTGATGAGATTTTTGATGTGGATAAGGAAATAAGAATCAAAACGAGAGAGTTGGTTAAGGAGCATTGCGGATGTTTGAGTATATAAAAGGAATTTTGACCGACAAATATACTTCTGCAACAGGTTTTTACTACATAACAGATATTAATGGTTTAGGATATAAACTTGAGGTGTCTGAGTTGGATTATAATTCATCAATAGAAATTGGCTCTGAAATTAAGTTATATACTAAACTTTTACATAAAGAAGATTCAATGTCGTTATGTGGTTTTATCAAGAAAGAAACTCGTGATATTTTTGTATATTTAACATCAGTATCAGGTGTAGGAACTAAAATGGCATTGGCGCTTTTGGGTAAATTTGATGCTTGTGAATTGATTTCAATTGTTATCAACGAAGAGTATAAAGAATTGACATTGGCAAAAGGTGTTGGAACAAAACTGGCTCAAAAAATTGTACTTGAGCTTCGTGATAAGTTGATTAAAGCTAATTTAAATATTGTTCCTGCTAAATTTTCTGATATTGAGCTAACACAAGCGTCACAAGAAACGACATCTATATTGTTGTCGTTGGGATATTCTGAAGACGAGATAAATACAGCTTATAAAGTTGTATTACCAAAATGTAGTAATAAAGATGATTCTGAAGAATTATTGAGAGAAACATTGAAATATTTATCAATGTAAAAATTCTGTTACAAAAGGTTACACACTAGCAAAAAATAATTAGCACATGTATTAAGATAATAAGCAACAAGGTGTGTGATGATAAATTTCTCCTCTAATATTCAAATAACAAATCGTAAGAGTTATGTACCGCAGACAAATAGCGCCAGCGGTGGTAATATTTCTCCTCAAAATAATGACGTATCGTCAAAGATATATTCTTATGCCAATACGCTAAAGTCACCCGCTTTGAATTATTTTGTTTCTAATATTGCGCATAATTCACAGTTTGAAGATAAGTCTAATGTAACATCTCCAATAGGTGCGGATGGAAAAACACGTTTAAAAATTGGTTATATAAATGATGTCCATGGGCAATATGTTAAACTTGAAAAAATAGGAGACGCACTAAAAGATTGTGATTTGAGATTCTCAGGTGGAGATAACATGCTTGGAGATGACCGAAACCAGAAAGTTAACGAGTGTGTTCTTAAATATATGGATGGGGAAGACTATGAATCATCGGCATTAGGTAATCATGATGTTGACATGTCAAAAAAGAATTTTGATGAATTGACTAAAAATCTTAAAATGAAATATTTAGCTAAAAACTTTAGGCAAGATATTGCATCAAAAGATAATCCAAAAGATGATAAAGATGCGTATATACACGACAAATTAGTTGATTCATATATTGGTGATTATAAAGGAGTAAAATACGGTGTAGTTGGTGTTGCACCTGTTGATATGCGCACTCGTATGACACACCCTGAACAGTATATTGATTTTAAAACAGACAATTTAGATGATACAATAAAAGGTATTCAGGAAGAAGTTGATGAGTTAAGGGCTCAAAATATTAAGCATATCTTTTTACTTTCTCACGTTGGTCACTTTAGTGATAGAGTAATTGCCGAAAACACTTCAGGGATAGATGTTATTATTGGCGGACATTCTCATAATTATGTCGATGGTATTGTTCCTGGAAAAAATTTGTTCTTATCGAAAGATAAAGAACCGGTTTTGATTACTAATGCTGAAAAAGATGGTAATTACTATGGCAAAGCAGAATTAGTGTTTGATAAAAATGGGGTTTTAGTTGAAGCTTCAAATAATTTGTATGAAACAAGTAAACGTCATAAAAACTTAATTTATAAAAAAATGTTTGATGATATTATGGGGCAACCTGAAAAGTTAGGCGTTATTCGTTCAGCTCTTCCTTGTCCGAAACACAGATTGAGTGAAGAAAATCCTCATGCCAACTTTGTAGCTGATGCAATAAGAAATGAATTAAATGTTGATATTGGTATTGTTAATGCAGGTAATATTAGAAATGTGTTTGAACCGGGACAAATTGACACATCTGATACAAAAGCAATATCTCCTTTTGGCGATGGGATGGCAATTACAACCATAAGTGAAAAAGATTTAGTTGAGGGTATCCGTGGCGGATGTAAATCGGTTACTGATGAAAATGGTAAACCCGGTTTAATATATGCTTCAGGTCTTACCTATTCCGTAAAAAAATCTACAGGTGAACTGTTGGATATGGTATATACGGATAAGGAAGGTAATGAAAGAAAAATTGATGTAAATAATCCTGATCCTAAAAAAATATACAGAATAGCAGCAGATGACTTTATTCTTCGTGGCGGAGACGGTTTAAAAGCATTTAATCAGCTTGACCATGCAGAAAAATTATTTGATTTCAGTGAAGATAAGTTAATATCAGATTATATAAAACATCACAATGGACCAATCGATATTAACACAACAGGAAGAATTAAAATAGTAGATTAGTAAATAATGAAATATTATGGGAGAATTATATAAAGCGGTTAAAATATTAACCGCGTATTTTTTTTGTAAAAAAAAGAAGACCCAAAGGTCTTCTCTTTTTATTTGTCAGTTATTGATTATTATTCTTCTTCAGCAGCTTCTTCTGATTCATCAACAGAGTCTGCAACTAAATCTTCTTCATCAACAACTTGTTGATTCATTTCTTCTTCTATTTCTGCCTGAAGTTCGTCTTGAGTATCGATATCTTCTTCCTCAACCTCATCAGGTTCTTCATAATTTCTGATATTTTCAGCTTCAGCTTGTTCCATTTGAGAAACACTCTTTATATCAATTTTCCACTGAGTCAGTTTATGAGCAAGTCTGACGTTTTGTCCGTCACGGCCAATTGCAAGTGATAATTGATCATCAGGGACAACCACCATAGCTTCGTGAGCTTCTTCATCGTCAGCCATAATGTCAACAGAAACAACTCTTGCAGGTGCAATAGCATTAACTATGTATTCAACAGGATCAGGCGACCAACGAACAATATCAATCTTTTCGTTCTTTAATTCGCCAACGATTGTTTGAATACGGCTTCCTCTTGGACCAATACATGCGCCGACACTATCAACTTCTTCATCATTAGACCATACGGCAAGTTTTGTTCTGTATCCTGCTTCACGTGCAATAGATTTGATTTCAACAATACCGTCTTCGATTTCAGGAACTTCCAGTTCAAATAATTCTCGTACAATTTCTGCGTGAGCATGTGAAACAATAACCTGAGGAAGTCTGTTTGTTTCTTTAACATTAAGAACGAATACTCTGATTCTGTTTCCAACTTTGTAATATTCTCCCGGTATTTGTTCTCTCTGAGGCATAATAGCATCGGTTTTACCGATATTAACTATAACATTTCTGCCTTCAACTCGTTGAATTATACCTGTTGTAAGAGTTCCTTTCTTTTCTAAAAATTCGTTTAAGATATTATTTCTTTCTGCATCTCTAATTCTTTGTGTAAGAACTTGTTTTGCAGTTTGAGCCGCTATTCTTCCAAACTGTTCAGGTGTTACCTCGATTTTTACTTCATCATCGACTTCAACATCTTCATCAATTTCTTTAGCTTCGTCAAGCGGAATTTCAGTATCAGGGTCAGAAATCATATCTACAACAACCTTAGTTCTGAAAATACCAATTTCACTTGTTTCTTCAACTAAAATAGCTTCAATGTTTGTTGCTTCTTTAATTCTAAAGTGACGCTTGTATGCTGCTACCATAGCATCTTTTAAAGCTTCTAATATATCCTCTTTTGATATTCCACGTTCTCTTTCAAGCTCTTCACAAGCTTCATAAAGACCTGTAACTTTAATCATTTTATGTTCCTTTCCTTTTATAAATGAAAAATTGAAAATGGAAAATGGAAAATTATTTTCATATTCAATTTACAATCTTCTGTTAATTACAATTTTATCAATCAACATACAGTTTTGCTGACTGAATATTTTCTTTTGGGATAACCAATTCTTTAGCATCATCAAACCTAAAAAATGTTAATCCCTGATTATCGTCCCAATCGACTATTTCGCCTTTAAATATTCTTTCCGTTTCATTCTCCAACGGTTGTTTTAGTTTTATACTAACTCTGCGACCTTTGAAAATAGTAAACTCTTTATCTGATTTGAATTTTCTGTCTAACCCCGGAGATGAAACTTCCAAATAATATTTAACAGGAATCAGCTCATCAAGAAAATCATTCAAACTTCTGGTTACATTTTCACAATCGTCAAGTGTGATTCCTCTTTTATGAGAATATAAATAAATTCTAAGAAACCAACGATGATTTTCTTTCGAAAAATCAATTTCTATAGGAATTAAATCATACCTCATTGCAGTATTTTCAATGAGAGGAGTTATTTTTTCAAGAATTTCGTGTCTGTTTATTTCTTGCTTCATACTTCTCCTTAGTGAAAAAAGAACGGAATAATCCGTTCTTTTTTTGAAAAACTTCACACGAATATTTTACTAAAAAAAACAGTTTTTGTAAAGATTTAAGCTGTAATAAATAAGTAAATATTACAACATGTAAATATTTACTTAAAAAAGGGTTGTAGACATGTTGAAACATGCATTAAAATATTAGTGGAGTATTAAGAGGAATATACATTTACCGAGTTTTCGATAGCGATTCATGATTATTGATTAACACGACTATTTACCCAAACTACTATTAAATTAACTAATTCACGTAAAAAAAGATGAAATCGCATATTGCATAAAACTTGATAAATACAAATTTATCGGGGAATTATGAATATTAAGGGATTATTGATTACATTTGCCATGGTTATGCTTTGCAGCATGCCTTCATTCGCAGCTTACGTAGACAATTTTAGCAGAGATTGTGATATTAAAAATGCATTAGTTTTACTTGAAAGAGTTGGTGCTAATGAAGTATTTCAAAATTTAGAAGAAAATGGTGTTAAAATTGTTTTTTACGATTTATCACAAGTTTCATACAGTTATATGAATCATTTTGCAATTAATACTGTTGATTCTTTCGGAAACAGATACATTTTGGTTAACTCAAAGTATAAAAACTCATCACCGGAAGAAATAGCATGTATTATTGCCCACGAAAGTTTTCACAAGCTCAAAGTAGCAACCATTGAAGAAGAAACTTTAGCTACTCAAAAAGAAGCAATGTATTGGTCATTACTCAAAAAACATAATAAAGAGTATGCACCGTCAGCTTTATTATCAAGATTAGATAATCTTGTTCAATTGGATAGAGACTCTAATGCTAATAATAATCTTATTAGACAAAGAATTAGTAACAGTTCATTCTATCGTGAACAATTAGCAATAAGATAACTTCTTCTCGCTATTCCGAAATTCGGAATATATGCCGATTTCCTGTGATTTAATACTCCATTGGAAATCGGCATCTTTATATATTTTATGATAAAATATATAAAGTGAGTTTAATATGTCAAATTTTGATTTTCTAAAAGATATAGATTCGGATATATATAAAATAGTGTGTGATGCTGAAAAATTGTATCGTGATGAGTATTTTGAACAGGCAATTATTCAGACACGTCGTTTTGCAGAAAATGTTTGTAAAACTCTGTTAGGTGACAGAGTCATTCCAGACTCAACTTTTGACGAGTGCCTTTCTACTCTGCAAGATTTGTATACAAAAAATATTCGTCAACGTGAAATGATAAATGACCTATATTTTTTAAAAGCTCAAGGGAATGCTTCTGCTCACGGTAAAACGGTAAAACAAGACGGAAATATCGCCCTTGATTGTTTAAAAAGAGCATTTGAATTAGGCATAAATTATGCTGTTGTGTCAGGCGCAGACAAGAGTGTTGAAAAATTAGAATTTTCTGAAGAAGTGCTTATTTTGGGCAATAAAAAGAAAAAAAATTCTTTAAAAGAAAAATATTTAGCTAAGAAAAAAACTGCGAAGAAAAATAATCAGCTTTATAAAAAGAAAAAAGAACAGGCAAAACAGTATATTTATCCGAGTATGATTGATAATCCAAAGAATGCTTTAAAAATGAATTTTATAGGTGCAATTGTTTTAATTGCTGCACTTTTATTTTATATTTATATAACTTTTTTTGCAAAATAATTATTTTTTTAATTCTTTTTTTGCCTGTTTCCAAAGCTGGTCATACTCTTCAAATGAATACTCATTCAATGGTTTTACGGCTAATTCTTCCATTTTTCTGAATCGTTTCATAAATTTATCATTTGCCCTGAGAAGAGCTTGTTCCGCATCGATATTATACCATCTTGCAAGATTAACCGTCGCAAAGAATATATCTCCCATTTCGTCTTCCATTGAATCTTTATCATTATTTCTAACTGCCTCAAAAAATTCATCATATTCAGAATCTATACATTCTTTTAATGTTTCTACTTTATCCCATTCAAATCCCACTTTAATTGCTCTTTTGCTGATTTTTTGGCAAGCCATAAGTGCAGGAAATGTTTTAGGGATTCCATCCATTTGTGATTTACGTTCTTTTTTCTCTTCTTGTTTTAATTCATCCCATTTTTTCAAAACTTCTTCAGGTGTATCTGCGTGGTCATTGCCAAATATGTGAGGATGTCTGTGAATAAGTTTTTCATTCAATTCTCTTGCAACATTTTCAATATCATAGTCTCCTTCTTCACTTGCAATCTGTGAGTGTAATACCACCTGAAGCAGAACATCTCCCAATTCTTCTCTAAGATGTTCAGGTTTCCTTTCTTTTATTGCTTCAACTGCTTCATAGGCTTCTTCTAGCATGTTTGGAGTCAATGATTCATGAGTTTGCGCTTTGTCCCAAGGACAGCCATTTTCACCTCTTAATGTTTCAACTATACCGATAAGTTTTTCAAGTTCTTTATATTTCATACCTCACATCCCATCTATAATATCTTATCATAATTTTATTTACGGTTTAATATTTCTTAAAAAATAATTTATTTTTGTGTTAATTTTTGTAAAAATAATATTACATTTTTAGCAAATATTGTGTATTAGAATTTTTCTTATATATGTGTGGAATAGAATTTTTAGGAGTGTGTGAAATGTTAAGCATTCAAAACCAACCGCAAGTGCAAGCCGGACAGTCTGTAAGTTTTAAAGGTGAAGGTGACGGCTATCATAGTTTTGCCGCTAGTTCTCCTGATTATTTTGACAGGGCAGACGTTGAAGCAGAAAGAGATGAAAAAATTGATAAAATTAATGAATCTCGACAAGGAATTGAAGACTTAGCAGATGAACTTGAAAACTCTGACAATAAATATATGAAAAAAGCAGGTAAAGGTGTTCGATTAGCCGCATCATTGTTTGGATTAGCTGCAACCTTTGTAATGGCAAAATATTCTTCAAAATTAGTTATCGAATCTTTAAAAACTGCTACTAAAAATCCCGCATTGAAAAATACAATTGAAGCCCTCGAAAAACCATTAGGCGGTATTGCTAAAGGTGTTTCCGAAACTGCTTCAAAAGTTATGAAGAACAGAAAAGTTTTAAAAGGTATTGTCAAACTAAAAAATTCAAACATTGGACAAGCTGCAATCAAGTTAGCAAAAAATCCTACAGTTGCAAAAATTGTTGAACCTGTTGTCAATACACTAAAATCAGCAAAGAATGTTAAAATCAATGGCGCAAGTATACAGTCAGCAATTGAAAACACAATGGCTGCAACTACAACCGGTTCTGTACTGGTTGATAATTTAACAGGTAGAAATAACGGCAAGTCAACAGTTGAACTTGCAACAGGTGTGTAAGGAGGAAAAATGGAAGTTTCTTTTCAACCATCAACACAATATATTTCATATAAAGGTGAAAACTCTCAGAGATTAGGTCAACACATTAAAGATAACTCTACTGAATTAACTATAGGTGGTGGTGCAGGGTTAGCAACTTTCGGAACAATTCGTCAATCTTCGAAGATTGGAAATGGCTTTGTTAAGGCAATTAAAGGCTCACAAGCTATAAAAGCTGAAAAACAAGCTCAAATTCTTGAATTATTGGCAAAATGTAAACCATTAGCAAAATTTGTTAATAATCCAATTGTTAGAAAAGGTGCAGGTATTTTTGCAGGTTTATCTGCTGCTACAACACTAGCCGGTTCAACTGCTAAAATTGTTGATACATATGGGTATTTAAGTTCTCAAAATGTAGCATAAGTAAAATTGTAATAAAAAAAAAGACCTGATTTAATCAGGTCTTTTTTTTTATGTTTTAGTTTGTTGTTTGTATAAATAAACTAATTAAATCATTTAATGCTGCATATTGCTTTTGATAATTTTGTGTTTGTTTTTCAAGATTTGCTATTTTACGCTTATATTCCTGAATATTCATTTGACATTCTTTAGAAGATTCTTTTAAGTTATTCTGAACTTCTTGTGCTTCAGTTAAAACACTCTTCATTGAAATTCCAAGAGCTTCCATTGTCTGTCTGATAATTTGTGCACCGGTGTGTCTTGTTACGCCACTTGGTAATTGTGTAATAAGTTTTTTTAGGATAACAATATTACCCGGCATTTCAGAAGCATCGGCTGTTTTTTCAGATCTGTTCATAAAATCATTGAATGTTTCTGATGAATTTGTAGTTTCACTAAAATTGTCATCAAATAAATCATTCATTGATGACAGATCATTTTGTTCTGATATATTATTTTCAATATCCGAAGCCAATAAACCATTATTTGTTATCTCATCAAGAGCTGACACATCAACCCCTAAATTATCTTGTTCAATTGCAGGCTGTAGATTTTGAGAAGTATTACTTTCAATTTCAGATTGTTTTTTTAAGGCTTCAACAATTTTTTTACCTACACCTTCATTTAAATTACTCAATGTTAAATCCTCTTCTTTATACATATTAACTGTGCATATTATAACTAAAATATCAAATTTAATCAACATTTTTAATAAATTTTTAGTTTATATTTTTCAAAAACTTATTTTTTATATTTATTAGTAAAACAAAAATTAAAACGACATAGCAAAAAAAATATTTAGATACCTTATACATAATGAGGTATCTATGTTATCGCTTTGCAGTATTAAAATTAATAATCAAAATACAACATCACCTGCTAATAAAAAAACAAGTGCCCCGAATTTTTTTGGCAAAATTTCAAACAAAGATGAATTAGAAATTAAAGGAAAAGAAACAACTGCAAAAGTATTTACAAAAGATGTAAACTACGACACTTACGCACAAATTAAAACAATCGCATCACATCCAATATTTAAAGATACACCTATTCGAATTATGCCTGATACCCATGCCGGCAAAACTGCCGTGGTTGGATTTACAGCGCCTGTGGAATGCGAACGAGGTATAATACCGAGCCTTATTAGCGGGGATATAGGTTGCGGGATGCTTTGCGTTCAGGTTGATACAAATGGTGAAAATATTGATTTTGAGAAATTAGATAACATAATTCATTCACAAATTGCATCTCAATCATCCGATGAATCAAAAATTAAACATAAATATTCAAAAGATATTGTCAAACCTATTGAAGATAAATGTAAAGAATATAATACCCCTTCAGAAAAAGCTTTAAATACTCTCGGTACATTAGGCAGCGGAAACCATTTTATCGAATTGGATAAAGACAAAAATGATAATATATATCTTATTATTCACACAGGGTCAAGAGGATTAGGAACAGATATCTATAACCACTATCAATCAATAGCAAAAAAACAAAATCCGTATAATATAAAGGATTTATCCTACTTGAGCGGTGATGAAGCAAAAGAATACTTGCAAGATTCAAAACTGGCAATCAAATATTCAAGACTAAACAGACGAATTATTGCAGATGAAATTATAAAAGGAATGGGTTGGAAGGAAAAATCCTCTTTTGAATCAATACACAACTATATTGATGATGACGGAATACTGAGAAAGGGCTCAATTAAAGCATATAGTGATGATAAAATTTTAATACCACTCAATATGCGTGATGGAGCAATTATCGCAAAAGGGAAAGGAAATCCTGATTGGAACTACAGTGCCCCTCATGGTGCAGGAAGACAATATTCAAGAAGTGATGCCTCAACTCAATTTGATATAAACCAATATAAACAAGAAATGAATGGTGTTTATTCAAGCTGCATAAATGAAAAAACACTCGATGAATCACCAATGGCATACAAAAACTCAGATATGATTATAAATACAATAAAAGATACTGCGGAAATCATAGATATAATTAAACCGATATACAATTTTAAAAACTAATATGTTTACATCAATACAAAACAATCTAAATATATATAAACAACGTAACAATAACGGTTATGCAAATAACTTCTGCGGAAATATAAAAAACTTGAATATGTATAAACAAGTCAATGAAGGTTTTGATAAAGATAAAACGGTATCAATTATAAAAAAAAGAATACTAACATTGCCAAATTTGATGAATCAATTGGTATCCGCCCCGATTGAATATATTGAACAAAAAGTAGATGCAAATACTCTGACCGGTGATTATATATCTAGCGTTATTCCGTTTTATAAAAGAATAGAAATTGGAAACTCAGCAGAAGGATACAAAAAAAATTATAAACCTGAAATAAGCTTTATTAAACAAATATCAAAGGCTTGCAATAACTACTTCAACAATAAACAAAATCTTTATAATTTTAATTCAAACCTAGAGAAAGCCATAGACAAATACGCAAATAAAGATATAAAACGGACAGCGAATTTTATTGCATAATACTGTCTATAACAAGCTTTTCGTTATCAAATTTACCGATAATTTTAACACCGTGACCTTCAATTCCGTCAATATTCATTGTAAAATTACCCGTTTTTTGAGGTTTTAATGATTGTGCCTTTTTAATAATCACACTCATAAATTTATCTAATGACAACAATTCACCTGTATTATTATCAACAACATTTGCAAGGTTTCTATCCAACATTCTCATAAAGAAGTGATCTTCAAACTCTACATTACCGATTTGAAGCAAACCATTTTTCTTATTGATATTTCCTTTGCAAGACTTGGTTAAAGAATCTTTTAAATCTTGAACTACACTGTATATTTTAGTTCCTTTTTTTTCAAGTAACGATGAAAACTTAGCCTGAACATCCTTAGGCAAAGCATCAAAAACAGTAGACAACCCATCAGTTAACGAATGAATCTCATTTGAACGTAAAGAATTTATGCCATTATTTTTGCTTTATCAACTAATTCAAAGAAATCTACTTTTTCTTTCACTAATTCTCCAACAGGTGTTTCATAGTTTATTTTAGAATCTTTTAACAATTTCTGTATAGACTCCTTTTTCATGAATGAAAGGAACTCTTTATTCTCCAACAAATCCATAGTAACCATGTTGCTTTTTATAAGAGTTTCAACTTCATTATTCCCTATAACCGGAGGTTTGAGAGAACCGTTTCCAAGTTGTCCCGAGTAAATAAAGCTCTTTGTTTCACCATTAATATCAACACCAAAGGATTTAACATATTCAGATTTATCAATAACGTGCTTTATAGATTTTTCACCATGCAGTGTTGATTGCAACTCCTTCAACGATTTATAAGCGGGATTAACGCCCTTAACCTCGTCAAAAGCCACATCTCCGCCTAATTTTTGGAATAAATCAGGATTTTTTTTCTTTAAAACTGATGTTATATCACTTACGTTAAAGTAAGCTTGCTTCATGCAATCAGAAATTTGAGCCGTTTCTGCTAAAGAAAGATTATATGCGCTAAAAATCGGATGATTTTTTATTACTGAATAATTTTGTACATCCTCTGCAAACATTCTAACCAAATCCTGATGGGTTAATAATTCTGCATCTAATACATCTTTTAGAGGTTCTCCACAAGTTCTTAAATTTAAATACTGCTTTATTTCTTTATTATTAATTTTTTGTAATTTTATCAAATTAAAAATATTCTCTTCTTCAACACCTTTTCCTTTTAATTGTGAGAACAGAGATGATAATTTTTTACTGCTTCCAAGTTCAAACAAATCCACAACAGACTCTTTTGTTGCAACTGCCATATCGGGATTCATTTTCACAAGCTTTGATAACGGCTTTAACGGCATTTTATATGCAAGCTGAGTTTCTATTGGAATTGTTTTCAAATTCGTACTATCCAATGTTTCAACTTTAGACGAAGTTTTTCTAACGGCTGAGCCAATATATTTTTCAGCTTCAGCTAAAACTTTTCTTGATTGATTTAAACTTGTTGCAGATAAACCCATAAAAATACCTTCAAGCACGTATGTGTTTATAAAGTATTTTTTTTATAAAAAATTGCTAGTAATATAAAAAAAAGTCGGTATAAACCGACTTGAAATTATTTTATCCTTTACCTATCCTAATCTCTTATGCAGCAAAAATATTTTTGCTCATATCAATCTTTATATCGAAGAGTTCAAGATTATCAATATCATCGTCCTCTTTCGTTTCTTCGTTAGATTTAAAATCCATAACATCATTGTCAGTGAATATTTCTTCAACGATATCTGTCGTTTTTTTCTTGGTTGAAGATAATTTCTTTGATGCTTCGGAATTTAAGAATTTCAAAGTTTCTTTTAAATTAGCATCAAGAACCAATTGTTGAGCCATATTTGATTTTGCTATACTTTGAGTATATTCAAACAGGAGAGCTGAGTTTGTGCTCATATTATTCTGTTCAATGATAGACTCAGGAACAGCAGATTTTTGAGCGGCATTATTCATAACCAACTTAATATTATCTTTCAAGTTAGCACTATCTATAGCGTAGCCATAACTATTTACGTATGAAATATCGAGTGCCATAATCCCTATTCCTTTTTTCTTGTTCCTTTGCATGGACTACGGCAAATTTTGAAAAAACTTTAGGATTTTAAAAGTTATTGTTACAAATCTTAACAATAACTCTAGAGAATAAAAACTTGAAAATAAAATCATTTTCAGATAGAATAGTCCTATCGGGTGTCCGACAGACATTGAAAATTAAATAACGTGGGCGTGTGGTACTCTGCCGAGCAAAACGATTAAGTATCGTTTTGGGAGAGGGGTAGACACGGGGGTAAATTAAACGTTTATCCAAGCTCAAGATATTGAAAATTAAATAACGTGGGCGTGTGGTGGAATGGTAGACACGCTAGTCTTAGGAACTAGTGCGAAAGCGTGGGAGTTCGAGTCTCTTCACGCCCAAATAAAAAAGGATGATTTTATGTCATCCTTTTTTATTTTGAGTGAATCAGCGAGAAGTCCATATTAGGAGTTCGAGCAAGCCGAGCAGAGGCACGAGCGAAGCGAGAGTCGAAACACGACTCGGCGGAAGTATTGGCTTCCGACGGGAGTGTGAGCGGTGCCGTTTAATGCGAGGCGTAGCACAAGCCGAATAGAAATGCGTGGAGCAAATCCAAGACAATCTCTTCACGCCAATTATTGAATAAAGAGCTAATTTCGGCGAGTTAAGAGTATTTCATAGTTTATGCAAAAATTGTCCAGAAACTTAATAAAAATTGAATTTTTTAATAAAGCTCTGTAAAATATATTATAGAATCAATGGAATTAATTAGAATGAGCAGACATCATCAAGAAATAACAGATCAAAACGAGAAAAAAACACTGATTGTTATTATCTTAACTGTAATTACAATGATTGCAGAAATAATATATGGCTATACCACAAACTCAATGGGGTTATTGGCTGATGGTTATCACATGGGGACACATGCACTTGCCCTTAGCCTTACGTATTTAGCCTATGTTTTAATCAGAAAATTTAAAAATTCAAAAATTTTTCCGAACGGAACAGATAAAATAGGGACACTCGCTGCATATACAAGTTCTTTATTTTTAGGTTTTGTCGGGATTTGGATTATCGTTGAATCAGTTCAAAGATTTATAAACCCATTAAAAATACAATACCACGAAGCAATATTAGTTGCGATAATAGGACTTATTGTTAATGGGGCTTGTATTTTAATTATGGAAAATAAACATTCCCATAAACACAACGATTGCAGTTCTGAATCAAGCGAAGATTATAATTTTAAAGCCGCTTACTATCACATTTTGGCAGATGCTTTAACATCAATTTTAGCAATAACTGCACTTTTAATCGGCAACTACTTAAATATTGTATATTTTGATTCAATTATAGGAATCTTAGGCGGAATATTAATTTTAAGATGGGCAACAGAATTAATAAAAAATACCGTCAAAATACTTGTCGATATAAAATCATAAAATATATACCAAATTTATTTTGATAATATATCGCTTAACTGAACACTTACAGGTGTGTCAAGTTTGAACACAATTTTGTTTCCTGCTTTCATCTTATAATTAAGCCCTTTTGCCATAGAACTGATTAAGAGTCCAAAACCTCTACATGTTCTTGGAACAACAACAAGCCCAACAACTGTTACAGATTCAAGCGCAACTACTGCGACACTTATTGTTGAAAAAGCAATAATACCTGCACTTGCAGGAATTGCTCTAATTGTATTTAAGAATTGCGATGCTTTCAAATCACTACCGTTTTTAGGTTCCATTCGTAAGGTATAGACTTTATCATTAGGGAATATTATCTTATCAATTATGATATACGCTCTTGCTCTTTTGAACATAGGTTTACTTTTATTTATTTTTTTGAATTTACCAACAAAACGTGTATGTTCAGGCAAAGGCATTCCGTTTGAAGCCAGCACTTTTGACACTAAACTAAAATATATCTCATCATCTTTATTTGTTTCGTTTATATCCATATCTGATTCTAATTCAAGTACAAATGTACTTTTAGGACTCAAATAAATAGTTTCTTCTTCAATTTCTGTTGATAATACAGGCGTATTAGTGTCTGTATATTGTTCCATTTTTTGCTCTGCGTTTTGTTCCTGATATTCATTCAACTCTGCAAATGCAGGCACAACAGTCATGCAGTTTATTAATAAAATCAATACTAATGCTAAAAACTTTTTCATTTTCTTCTCTTCTTTAAATAACCACTACAAAATTTAGTATAGTATAAACTGTGTGAATATACAATAATTTAGAAGTCTTGACACGAACATTAAACACACACAAATATTTAACAAACATTAAATACTGGACATAATGCTGAAGTTATTATAAAATTATTGAAAAGGAATATTAAATTATGGCAAAAAATAACGATACAATACCAATAGAGGTTAGTATACTAACAGCAGATCATGATATCAAAGGAACTGTTCATGTATCTAAGTATACAAATACAAACAGAGAGCTTACAGATTTATTGAACGACAGAGAAAGAAGATTTTTAGCGGTTACAAATGCTGAGATTTTTTCACGTAATTCAAAACAACCGCCAAGAAGATATAATTTCTTAGAAATTCATATGGACTATGTTTTGATGGTTCATCCTTCTTCTCAAGCTGTTTTTAAAGAATCAGGCAGATCACAGGACGATATTGCAAGATTCAGAGAACTAAGATTAAAATTAAACCAGACTAAACCTTTTTAAAGGTATTGTGAAGTAAAAGGACTGGAGTCCTTTTTGGGAGAGAAATAATGAAAAAGGCGATATTTATTGTAACAATTTTATTTGTTGCTGTAATATCAACGGCATGTATAAATAATATGGCAGTTCAGGAATTGAATAATGCTGCAAAGTCTTATATGGAGCAGGGTGATTATAATTCAGCCATAGAGCGTCTTGAGGCAAGTCTTGATTTGGATGACAACATATATGAAACACATTACAATTTAGGAGTTGCTTATATAAATGCTAAACAGTATCCCAAAGCAATTGACGAGTTGAATAAGGCATTGAAGCTAAATTCAAAGTATGCCAATGTATATTACACATTGGCAGTTGCTCAAGAGAATAATGCTGATGCTTTGATTGGATGCGAAGATATGATGTCAACAAATACCGATGGAGAGATAGTATCGAATGTTCCTGCATCTGATATATATAAGAATGTGTCTGATTCTGTAAAAGAACAGATGATAGAAGGTTATCTTACATCTATATCAAACTATCAAAAATATATCGAAATGATTAATTCGGAGCAGAAAACGGCTGAAGTCACTTCTCATATAGCTGATATGGAAAAAGTTTTAGCAAAACTTGGTTATTCGGGATCGGTTGAGTAATGCTTGTTTCTCCTGAAATTCCGTATATAACGGTATTTGGATTTAATATATTTTATTATGGAATAATATTAGCATTGGCTATTTTTGTAGGAATTGTTATTTCTAACAGAATAGCTATAAGGGAATATTTTTTATATGGTTTAGTTCCCAACATTGCTACATCTGTAATCATTGGCGGTATTATAGGTGCAAGGTTATATTATTGTTTGTTAAACTGTAGTATGTATATTTCAAATCCAATAGAAATATTTGCGCTCAGAGAAGGTGGAATGTCTATTCATGGGGCTATATTGGGTGGCGTAATTGTTCTTTTGTATCAGGCAAAAAAACACAATGTTGAACTTTTGAAATTGTGTGATATTTTTGCAATGGGAATGCCTGTTGCTCAGGCAATCGGAAGATGGGGAAACTTTTTTAATTCAGAAGCATTCGGACTTCCTACAACTTTGCCGTGGGGACTATATATAAGACCGCAATATCGTCCTGAGAGATTTTTTAATTCTGAATATTTCCATCCTACATTTTTATATGAATCTGTTTTAGACATTTTGTTATTTGTTGTTTTGTATAAATTTGTGTTTAATAAGTATAAAGATAATAGTGGTTGTATAACAGCAATTTATCTTATTTTGTATTCAGTAATAAGAATATTGGTAGAAGAGATACGTGTTGATTGTGTGAAATATGTTTATGGTGTGCCATTCCCTTTGGTTGTTTCTGTTATTCTAATAATATTTGCTTCATGTTTTTTAGTTTTAAAACGCATAAAAGATTGATTGTAAACAAATGTTAAGCTGAAAAGTATTGCTATTCTTGCTTTTTTTAAATTGAAGAATATAAAAGGCAATTTTGAAAAATAAAATAACTTTATATTAGTACGGGAATTAAGATAGAAAAAATATGCTTGGGATAAGATAACCATCAGAACAGATGTTAAAAGATGGCTTATTTGAAGTGAGGTTCTCGACTAGGTTCATTCAAATGGCTCTTTGCTTAAAGGATATGAACAACAACAAAATAGGGAATTAAGATTAGATACAAATACATAAAATTAAGTGTATTTTATGCAATCTGATACAAAAAGTTATAGTATGTCGATTCAGACATGTTGTATATAAAAACCTTTAAAATTCACATTTCATATATTTATTACTAATACACATTATATAAAGTCTCTAGACGGTACATATTGCATTGCAATTGTACACTTAGTTGACGTGCCTCAGATGGGCAAAAAAAACGAAATATTCAGCTGAACAATTAAATATCACATGTTACTCACACTATTTACGAAAAATTTCAGAAAGGAATTATTATGACACTAGGAATTACAGGAAATTATGGTTACAACCCTTATTTATACAATCAGTATCAAAATCAAAATCCGGAACAATATTCGACTAAAATGTTTTATAACAATGCAGGAGTATATACTCCAACATTTGCGCCAACAACGAATCCGGGCTTAATTATGCCACAACAACAACCAAAAGCTCCTGATAATACAGCTGACGGCAAAGATGATGGTAAAATCGGATTTTGGGGCGCATTAAAAAACTTTGGTAAAGGTGTTTTAAAGACAATAACAAGCCCATTCACTGATGAAAAAGGTAATTTCAGCTTATGGAAAACAGTTAAGACAGTAGCAATAGGTGCTGCAATCGCATTCATCCCTGGAGCAGCTCCAATCGCATTAGCAGCAGGTGTTGTAATGGGTGGCGCAGGTGTTGCAAAAGCAGCATACAATATTGCAACAGCAAAAACTGATGCAGAAGATGCAGCAGCATGGCAATCACTTGGTGGTAGTGCAACTGTATTAGCAACCTCAGTATACGGTGCTAAACAATACACATCTGCTCAAACAGGTCAAAATGTAAGCGCTTGGAAAGGTGTCAAAAATGTATTCTCTGAAACAAAAGGAAAAGCTGTAAGTGCATTCAATACAATAAAGGCTGAATCTCCTGCAAGCTTATGGAACAAGGGTGTTAATACGGTAAGCAGCGCAAAAGCAAAAGTTTCTGAACTATGGGCAGCACTAAAAGAAGGCCGTGCTCAATGGAAGGATTTAACACCTGAACAACAAGCAGCTTTAAAAGCAGAGTATAAGGCAGATTTAAAGGCAGCACTTAATGAAAAATTAAATGCTAGCGGTTTAAAAGATTTGGCAAATACATCATTCGGCGATATGTTCGCAAAGATAACAAATATAGCAAAAAGCGGTGTTAAAAACGGTGGTGCAGCAGTTCGCAACATAGATCCGGCAAGAGCAGCACTAATCGCAGGAACCTTCGGAGTAGTTGGCAGAACAAGTTATGTACCTGATTTCTATGCTCAACTAAATCCTCAAGAACAAGCATACTACGATGCACTTCCTGAAGAACAAAAACAAGCTCTAAT
>OMPX01000119.1 GCA_900313115.1 uncultured bacterium | reverse complement strand
TCCCGTTTTTTTATCAGGACGTTTCTCTATTAAAACTTCTTGCGTTGTATCAAGATTTTCTTTCATAAAGATATTGAATTTTTCTGCAGAGACTTGCTTTATAATATCGGCTCGCTCTTGTTTTATTTTATCATCAAGGTGTCCTTGCATGGTTTCAGCCTGAGTCCCTTTTCTTATTGAATAAGGGAAGGTGTGAATTTTAGATAATTTTGATTTTCTCAGGTTCTCAATTGTTGTATTAAAATCGTCTTCTGTTTCTCCAACAAATCCTGCAATAATATCACAGCCTAAAAATGGATGATTAAACCTATTATAAATGTCGTCAATTTGATCTAAATAGTGTTCAACTGTATAAAATCTGTTCATTGATTTCAATGTTTTGTTACAGGCTGATTGTAGTGACAAATGGAAATGCGGACAGAATTTTTCAGATTGTTCCAATATATCTAATAATTCCGTATTTATTTCCAGTGGGTTAAGTGAGCCAAGTCTGTATCTTTTAATTGTTGTTTTTTCTTCGATGTCATTTATTAAATCAATAAATTTTTTGTTGAAATCAATTCCCCATTGTCCGATGTGTATTCCTGTCAGTACAACTTCTTTAAAGCCTTTGTCTGTTGCTTTATTAATTTGCTCTATGATAAAATCACTATTTGCGCTTCTAGATTTGCCTCTTGCAAACGGAATTATGCAATAAGCACAGCGATTATTGCAACCGTCTTGAATTTTTAAGCTAAACCTTGTTTTTGTTGTATCAATCAGTTCTTGATAATTAAATTTGTCAACTTGCATAATATCTGTGATGACATTATTAGCATTATCCAGTTTTAGATAATCCCCAATTTTAAACTTATCATCATTTCCATAAATATAGTGTATGTAGCCCAATTCCAATAGTTTTTCTTTCTCTATTTGAGCAACACACCCTGTCAGAATATTTTTTATGTTTGGATGCTGATGAAGTGCATTTCTTAACAGATACAAAGTTTCATTGTCACTTTTGTGGGTAACAGAACAGGAATTAAGAATAAAATAATCGGCATCATCTAATGATGAAACCTGTTTAAACCCATTATTTGTTAAATTTTCTATAATAAGCGAACCTTCAAATTGGTTTGACTTACACCCCATTGATTTTATAAAAAAAGTTTTTTTTGTCATTATTAATTAGTCTATTTTACCTTACCCCTTTACTCCTAAACACGACCGTACATATCTTCATATCTGATGATATCTTCTTCAATCAGCAAGTCGCCTTTTTGGACTTCTATTATTTGCAGGGTTTCTTCAAACGGATTCTGGAGAGAGTGAATTGCTTTTACCGCAATATCTACACTATGCCCCGGACTGAGAATATGTTCTTTTCCTTCCAATACAACTTTTGCAGTTCCTGAAAGCACTACCCAGTGTTCACTTCTGTGATTATGCGATTGAACGGAAAGTTTTTGTCCCGGATTAACCTGTATCATCTTAGTTAAGAAGCCTTCTCCCTGAGCAAGTACAGTATAGTATCCCCAAGGTCTGTAAACTGTTTTGTGAACTAATTGAGTATTATCATGCTGCTGTTTTAGAGTTTCAAATATTTGTTTAACATCTTGCACTCTGTCTTTCTTACAAGCTAAAACGGCATCTTCGGTTTCGACAACAATGGCATCTTCTAATCCGATTGTAGCAACAAGCTTTGATGAAGAATACATAAGAGAATCTCTTGAACCTATGTCTAAAACATGACCAATTTTAACATTGTTATCAATATCTTTTTTGCTTACATCATAGATTGATTTCCAAGAGCCTACATCAAGCCAATCTGATTTAAGCTCAATCATGGCTATATTATCGGATTTTTCCATGAGTGCATAATCAACAGATATATTTGGAAGATTTTCAAATTCTGTGTATGCAATTTCATCTTTTTCTGTGAAATTAAATCTGTTTACAATATTGAAGATTGCAGGAGAATATTTTTCTATCTCTTTCATAAATGTATCTGGCGTAAACATAAATATCCCGCTATTCCAAAATACGGTTTCGTCATTCACATATTGTTCGGCATTTTTTGTATTAGGTTTTTCAACGAATTGTTTAACTTTATATCCTGTAGAAATTTTTGATTCGGTTTGAATATATCCGTAACCTGTTTCCGGATATGAAGGTTTTACACCAAAGGTTACCAAATAACCTTCTATTGCAAGTTTTTCGCCTTCTTTAACTGTTTTTTCAAAAGCTTTTATGTCAGATATTTTATGGTCAGATGGAACAACAAGTATAACAGAGTTTTTCGAATCTTTATATTTATCCAAAATGTATTTTACTGAAGTCGCAATTGCCGGAGCTGTATTTTTAGATTCAGGTTCAGATATGACAATAGGATTTTTTGCAAGTGAAGAAAGTTGATACTTTACATTACTTGCGTGTTTTGTATTCGTAATACTTATTATGTTCCCGTAAGGTATAAATGAATTTACACGTTTGTATGTTTCCTGCAATAAGCTTTCTTTGTTTTGAATATTTAATAATTGCTTAGGATATAATTCACGTGATAGTGGCCAAAGTCTGCTTCCTGATCCGCCTGCTAAAATAATACTGAACATAATCTCTTAACTCCCTCTTTTTTACTATTATATCAATGATTATAAATAAATGATACTTCAAGTAATTCTTATTAACTTTTCTTAACAAACACAAGCACATTTCCTTTAAATACTTGATTTGAAATTTTTAGCAGGTAAAATTAAAAAAGTCGAAAATATATATTCAAGTTTGGAATCTTGAAAAGAAAGAAGGTAACAATGAAAGACGGAATTCATCCAGATTATAAAAAAACT
>OMPX01000115.1 GCA_900313115.1 uncultured bacterium | reverse complement strand
AGTGAAGAAAACTATTTCTTTAAGCTTACAAAATACAAAGAAGCTATCGCAAAACACATAAAACAAAATCCTGATTTTATAGTCCCTGCATTCAGAGCAAATGAAGTTTTGAACCAATTAGAAAATATTGAGGACATTTCTGTGTCAAGAGCAAAAACCAATGTTGACTGGAGTATAGACGTTCTTGATGATCCTGAACAAGGCATTTACGTTTGGATTGACGCACTGTCAAATTATATAACAGCAATCGGATACGATGTTGATGGCGGTAGTGAACAGTTTAAAAATTTATGGCCTGTTGATGTTCACATAATTGGGAAAGATATTTTAAAATTCCATAGTATTTATTGGACAGGAATCCTTATGGCACTTGGATTACCTCTACCTAAACATATTTTTGCACACGGTTGGATTACAATAGACGAAACTAAGATGTCTAAGTCTTTAGGTAACGTAATTTCACCTACAAGTGTTCTGGAAAGTTTTGGACTTGAACAGCCTGATGCTTTAAGATACTATATGGCAACATCTGCTCCTTGCGGAAAAGACGGTAATTATTCTGATATAGATTTCAAAGAAAAAGTTAACGCACACTTAGCAAATTCTATGGGTAATCTTTTAAACCGAACTTTATCAATGCTTGTAAAATATTTTAACGGAGATGTTAAACCTGAATTTAAAGTTAAATCTGAACTGATTGATAAAGCCTTACAAACAGTAAAGGATGTTATGCATCACTTTGATTATTTTGAAATTCAAGAAGCTGCTCAAAAAATAATGGAGTTGGTTGATGATACAAACAAATATGTAACCGATTCTGAACCATGGGCTTTAGCTAAAAACGGAGAAACGGATAAGTGTGGTCAAGTTCTTACAACTGTACTTGAAATAATGTGTATTATTTCATCACTTATTTATCCATATTGCCCTAATATAGCAAAAGCTATGGCAAGTCAGCTTTCTTATGATTTAGACAGTATAAAACTAACAGAAATAACAGGTGATAATATAAAAATTGGTCATTTGATTGACAAAGAAAATATTAAACCTGTATTCCTCAGATTAGACAGCGAACTTGCAGACAAATCCTCAAAGGGATAAAGAGGTAGTGGTAAAGGGGTAAAGGGGTAAATGTGATAGGAGAATAATACTCAACACCTGATAACGTGATATAATGTCTGTATGAATAAAGAATTAGAAGAAACACTTAAACTTGTTCCAACACTTCCCGGTTGTTATATTTACTATGACAAAAAAGGGGAAATTATTTATGTCGGGAAAGCTAAAAACTTAAAAAGACGTGTTTCAAGCTACTTTCACAAAAAACACGATAGAGTTAAAGTAGCCGTTCTTGTCTCAAAAATCGAAAAAATGGAATATATTATCACTGATTCCGAAGTTGAAGCCCTAATTCTTGAAGCACACTTAATAAAAAAACATAAGCCTAAATATAATATTTTATTAAAAGACGATAAAAAATACCCTTACTTTTTAATAACAGAAGAAGATTACCCAAGAATTACCGTTGTTAGAAAAAAAAATAAGGCACAAGATAAAGGTAAGTTTTACGGACCATACACGAACAGTAAAGCTATGTATGCAACACTTGATTTTTTAAAGAAAATTTTTCCATTAAAGCAATGTAAAACTCCAAAATTTTCAAACAGACCCTGCCTTTATTATCACATTGGCAAGTGTTTAGCACCTTGTCAGGGCAAAGTTACTCCCGACGAATATCAAAAATTGGTTGCTCAAGTTGAGTTATTCTTGTCAGGAAAACAAAATGAGCTTATCAAACGAATTAAAGAACAAATGGAAGAATATTCCAAGACAGAACAGTTTGAAAAAGCTGCAAAAATGCGTGACAGTTATTTAGATTTGCAAAAAACATTAGAACACCAAAAAGTTGTTTACGAAAATAACAGACTGAATGAAGATATAATCGCAACAATGTACGAAGAAGGCATTTTTGCCATAACAATTTTATTGATTAGAGAAGGGCGATTGATAGACAAAAAGGACTTTACATATTTTGTTGAGAATGAAGATAAGATTGAATTTTTTAAAACATTTTTCCAAGAATACTATTCAAATCTAATGTTAGAATTTCCTGACAGAATTGTTTCACCTGATTTGGAAGATGCAGGAGAAAAACAATTATATCAAGATTGGTTGGAAGTAATAGCTCATAAAAAGATTAAAATAGGCTATGGAAGAGCAAAACAAGGCAAAGAGTTATCTTCTCTTGCTCAGAAAAATGTCCAAAACCTTTTTGAGACAGCAAGAATAAAGAAAATGGCATCAATAAGAGATGATTTTAATGAGGTCGGAGCTTATTTACAGGAAAAACTAAAACTAAAAAACTTCCCTCACAGAATGGAATGCTACGATATTTCCCATATTCAGGGGACAAATACAGTTGCATCTATGGTTGTTTTTTATAACGGCTTGAGTAAAAAATCGGATTACAGAAAGTTTAAAGTTAAATCAACAGAAGGCAAACCTGACGACTTTTTGTCAATGAAAGAAGTCTTAACAAGACGGCTTTCAAGACTCGGTGAAAAAAAATGGGAAAAACCAGATTTAATTATAATTGATGGAGGTAAAGGTCAATTATCCTCAGTTATGCAAGTTGTTGAAGATATGGGGATAACGGGAATTGATTTTATATCTCTTGCTAAAAGAGAAGAAGAAGTATTTTTGCCACATCAGTCAAGACCAATAAGGATTCCTATCGATTCGAATGCAATGTTTTTGATACAAAGAATAAGAGATGAAGCTCACAGATTTGCTATAACTTACCACAGAGATTTACGTTCAAAAGCTTTAAAAGGGAACTAAATTTCTTCAAATATTCTTATTTTATTTGGATCAACTTCCCTATGGGCATATGTTTCTAAAAGTTTATGAAATTTATTCTTTAAAAATAAATATTGTCCTTTTGGTTCCTTGATTTCCTTAAATTTCGATTTTCTTGACAATAAAATCTCTTCTTCTTCATCTGCATATTCACATCCCATTTTTCTTTGAAAATCTGCTATTTTATGCCCATTTTTAGTGTTGACAATTGCAAATTCCAAATTTTTATTCATAAATATCCCGCCTCTTAGCGTTGCTGCAATAACAGGATCTTTTGTTGTTGAGACAAATTGTTGCTGACCTAGTGGGAAAAAGCCTTGTCTATATACAATACCTGAGTATTTTCCAAATTCTTCATCCAATTTTTGAAGAGAATAATCTAATACCCTTACAACATCTTTTGCTTGAGGCTTTGTCATCTTATATAGTTCACGTTTTGACAAAAAACGATTTATATCGTCTGATAAATCAGCATATCCGGCATAAAACAATAGCCCTTCGTGTTCAGGATTTATTTTCGGATACATTGCTCTGTTATAATCTATGGCAAATAACGGCTTTTTATCATATCCTTTATAATTGTATATTCTGTTGAGAATATTTTTATATTCATATTTAGAGGTAATCTCCGGACCAAGATTTACAGGGCGTTTTTTAATCAAATCCGTATAATAAGCCGCACCGCCGGTAAATGTTTGTGTTGTATCGGATACAACTTTTTGCGTAACATTATACTGCGGTTTTGAACTATAACCATAATATATTGGTTGATTAAAAGATATCTTCATACCTATTAAATGTTCATAAATTTAAAATTTGCCCCCTAAAAAAAATTATCCTTACAAAAAAATATATTAACAGCAAAAATTATTCTTTTATTTCTTTTCAGGCAAGTACATATCCATATCCATATACCAATCACCATACTTTGGCTTTTGCCTATGCATAACTCTTTCCAAATCGCCTTGCGCTTTTTTATCACAACCTAAAAAGCCTTGTTTATACCACCAAGTAGAAGATGCTCTGCCTTGCTGTTCCATATTATTAAATGCCCTCAGCCAAATTCTCCCTTGGCATTTTTTATCTTTTTTTGCAAGATTTTTTAAAAAATCACAAAATGCTTTCCCAACACCCTGTTCTTTAACTTTAGCATGCAGTCCGACAACATAATATGCCCAAAAATTTTTCTTTTTAGGATAAATTCCACTCTCCTCGACAAATTCAGGTCTTGCAATCATCATACCTTCTATTTTACCCGTCTTTGTTGAAAACATTTTATATGTATCAGGACTAACCTGCGATTGATAGATTAATCGTTCAGGCAATTTTTTTACAACTTTAAAATCAGATATTAATGGGGCATTCATATCCTATTTAAAAATCATAAAAAATAAATTTGCTATTTATTTATAATATTTTGGAATATTTACCAAATAAGCCTCTATAGCTTTATAACCGTTTAAAAGTTCCCCTGAAGATGAATAATTATCAGAAAGAATAAACTTTAATTCTTTCACTCTTATCTTCAATATTTCAGTTGAATCATTTCTCAAGACATCATCGGTTGAAGTTGCCCAATCTTTTAATTTTAATATCTCACTATTTATCTGAGAAATAGATGAATTTTCCAGTGTCATAAAACCATATTTTGTCAATAAAGATTTTTCAACATTTGTAATCCTTGGCTGAACAATTTGATATTGGAATATATTTTTTAAAATAACAAAACTTGATGCAATTCTTCTGTGTGAATATGGAACTGAAATTTTAGCCATAAGAGCAGATGCATCCAAATCAGATAACATGTCCTCATGTTTTATCTCATCAATAGAAACTGACGCTTTATTAAATATTTCATCAAGTTTAGTGTCCATTTGCCTCCGATATATACTATTGCTTTTTTGTAAATATATCAAACAAACTCAAAAGCAACATTACAATCAATACAATTACTATATAACAAACATAATGTTTTATTGTAATCATAGTCATAAAACATGTTGCAATGCTGCCTGCAATTACAGCAATAGCCGTCATTATAGCGACTGTTAATTTTTGTGAAAAGCCTGCTTTTAACAATTTATGGTGTATGTGTTCGGCATCTGCAACAAACGGAGATTGCCCTTTAAAAATACGCCTCAAGCTTGAATATGTAATATCCATAATTGGAACGGCTAAGACTATGAAAGGCAATAAAATAGCAAATGTTGCACTCTTCATAATACCTGTTATGGAAATAGTTGCTAACATAAAACCTGAGAAAAGTGCACCTGAATCACCCATAAATATTTTGGCAGGATTAAAATTAAATGTTAGAAATGCCAACATAGAACCCGTTAAAATAAATGCAATCAATGCACTGATAGGATTTGGCGGAGTCATAGCCAATGCAATCAGCGCTAAAGTTATTGCGTTTACAGTTATAACAGAACCGGCTAAACCATCCACTCCGTCTATAAAGTTTACAGCGTTGCTGATACCAACAACCCACAATATTGTTAACGGATATGATAACCATATATTTAAGTGAATTAAGTTCCCTGTCGGGTTAAACGGATTCAATATTGTGTCAAATTTTACCCCCAAACAGTATACCATTGTTACAATTAAAATTTGTATCAAAAGTTTGAATTTTGCATTTAGGTTATAAACATCGTCAACCAATCCCAGTAAAAACATCAACGAACCACCTAGTAACAAGCCTGAAACCAAACTTCCATAAGGGTAATAACTCAGTAAGACTAAAATCAGAAATGTAAGCATTGTGCTTGCCCAAATAGCAACACCACCAATTCTGGATACAGGCTTTTTGTGAATTTTTCTTTCACCCGGCATATCCACAAGTCCTTCTTTTTTGGAGAAAGCAATTACTAAAGGTACTATAAATACCCCGATAATATACGATACAACCGCACCGATAATATTTATTCCTACTGTCTCTGATAATTTGATTAAAATTTTTCTACCCTCACATTATTCATATAAAGGAAACTTCTTACACAAAGCAAGAGAATCTTCTTTCAATTGTTTTAAAACACTTTCATTATCTGAATTTTTGATAGCTGTTGCAATAATTCTTGCAACTTCCCTCATTGCAGCTTCATCAAAACCTCTTGTAGTAACGGCAGCTGCACCTAAACGAATACCGCTTGTAACAAATGGGCTTTGCGGATCATTTGGTACAGTATTTTTATTTGCAGTGATACCGACCTCCTCAAGAACATTAGCCATATCTTTACCTGTTTTACCGGTTTTTCTCAAGTCTAACGTCATTAAGTGGTTTTCGGTCATACCGCCTACAATATCCATTCCGTTATCAAGGAGCCCTTGAGCTAAAGCTTTTGCATTTTTGACAATATTTTGTGCATATTCTTTAAAAGATGGTTGCGAAGCCTCAAGTAGTGCAATCGCTTTACCTGCAATAATATGTTCAAGAGGACCGCCCTGCATACCAGGGAATACAGCCTTATCAATCATTTGTGCATATTCTTCATCGCACATTGTAATTCCGCCTCTTGGACCTCTCAGAGTTTTATGAGTTGTTGTTGTAACAAAATGAGCATAACCTGCAGGAGAAGGATGAACTCCTCCTGCTATAAGACCTGCAATATGAGCAATATCTGCTAATAAATATGCCCCAACTTCGTCTGCAATTTCTCTAAACTTTTTAAAATCAATAACTTTTGAATAATTACTTGCTCCGCAAATAATTAGTTTTGGTTTATTTTGAACAGCTAATTGACGAACATTCTCATAATCAATACTGCCATTGTCATCAACACCATAGCTGACAACATTAAAATACATGCCTGAAAAATTTACAGGAGAACCATGACTTAAATGCCCGCCATTTGATAAATCCATGCTCAACACAGTGTCACCCGGTTTTAATACTGCCATAAATACCGCCATGTTAGCCTGAGCACCCGAATGAGGTTGAACATTAGCGTGAGCCATTCCGAATAATTTTTGAGCTCTTTCTTGCGCTAAAGCCTCAATCTTATCTATCTGCTCACAGCCATTATAATATCTTTTATTCGGCTTACCTTCTGCATACTTGTTTGTAAGCACTGTTCCGCATGCTTCCATTACAGCCTTCGATGTAAAATTCTCGCTCGCAATCAATTCAATAGTAGTTTGTTGACGCTCTAATTCCTTTTCAATATATTCCGCAATAGCAGGATCAACCTTTTTTATATTTTCTAAATTCATTTAATACCCCTCACACACATATTTAAACAAACAATCATAACCCCTATGATTATTGATTCATAGGGATTATAAGTTTTTGACCGATTTTTATAGAATTCAAATCTTTAAGATTATTTTTAACCTGAATTTCTTTTAGCTTAGCTTCATCAAACCTGCCGTAAAATCTCATTGAAATATCTTCCAAACTGTCACCTGCCTGAACCGTATATTCTTTTTCCATTGGCTTTGGCGCTTCTTCCACTTCTGCAGGAGCTTGTTTATCAGCAGGTATAAACGTAAATTTCACATTTTCTTTTGCTGATTTTGGCACTGAGAAATTTAAATCGCTTAATGGTGAATAGCCGATGAACAGAGATACCACAACAGCGATAAGCAATGACACTACTATACCTGTAAGGAAACCTACAGAAAAATAAGACTTTGGACTTCTGTTAGATGTTGCCGCAATTTTAAAATTTTGCCATAACATATCTAACTCAGCTTGTTTATCGGTAATCAATGAGTTACTACGTCCTTTTGCGGTATTATAATCGGACAATGCACTAAGCATAGCCATCTTTTCCCTTGTAATGTTTGATCTTCTTAAAGTAGAACTTTTCATAATCCTCACCCAAATTTCTTGATACACTACTTTATCTTATCAAAGATTAACATAAGAGTAAAATTATTTCAATAATTTCATACTTTTAGAGGATAGGAATTTCAACATTCAATTCTTATTTTTTGTATAAAAGAAAAAGGTTATGATATTATCATATTATGGGGAATTTATTTTCAGAACTGGAACAACAAAATAAACAGATACCGTTGGCAGAATTGTTAAGACCAAAGACACTTGAGGAGTTTTTAGGTCAATCAAATGTTATTGCCAAAAACTCCCCGCTTATGAATTTAATTAAATCTCAAAGATTATTTTCACTAATATTGTGGGGTACTCCCGGATGCGGAAAAACTACGCTTGCAAGATTAATTGCAAATCAAGTTAACGCTCAGTTTGTTGAGTTATCTGCTGTATCATCCGGAATTAAAGATATAAAAGAAACCGTAGAAAAAGCAAATGAAGCTCTAAGATACGGACAAAAAACAATTTTATTTATTGATGAAATCCATCGTTATTCAAAAACTCAGCAAGATGTATTATTGCCTTACTTAGAGGATGGAACTCTTTACTTAATCGGTTCAACAACAGAAAACCCGTCCTTTCAAGTTGCACCTGCACTAATTTCCAGAGTACAAATCATCCGACTTAATTCCATAGATGATGACAGTATGGCAAAAATTATAAACAATGGCTTT
>OMPX01000044.1 GCA_900313115.1 uncultured bacterium | reverse complement strand
CATAGTTCCGCCAATATCAGCAATTGCTTTTCTAACTTTTTTTCCAACTTCATAATGAGTTTCGTTTGCTTCTTTTTCAGATTTTACATTATCTTTTCGTAATTTTTGTTCTGTTTGTGAAATTCTGAATAAATTAGCAATAAGTTCATCACTTCCCATATTGTCTAGAATGTCTTCTCTATATCTTAAACCTTTCCTTTTTGCAATATCATCAGCTGTTTCTCCGTTATATAATCCTTTATATCCTGCGTTATGAAATTTATCAAAATTTTTAACACCAGATTTTTTTGCTGTTTGATTAAGTGAATAATTTCCTTTTCTTGTTAAATCTCTTTGATAAAATCTTTTTTCATCTTCAGTAAGTGAACTATATTCTTTTTCACTGATTTCTTGTTTTCTTGTTTGAATTGCGAAATATGTTTGTGCAAGAGCGATTACTTTTTTTCTGCTGTCTCCGTTTTGGGCTATTAAATAGCAAGCATAACGAGTTAGTTTGTAATCATTAATTGTAACTTCCGCATTATTAGCACGTTTTGACAACTTATTGACGTCAGTAAAATGTTCAAACACACTGATATCACTATTTTGGCAAGATATTTTTGCTTTTTCAATTATTTTTTCAAAGTTTTGCCAATTTGCATATTGCAAAATAGTCATCAGCTCTCTCGCATACCAAAATTCAATGCCGTTTTCATCAATATGCTTGATATCCTCAAAAGTTTTATTGTTGTTTTTTTCTAATTTATTCATATTATATCGTCTCCCTTCTAAGTATGTAATGATATTATTATACTATAATTCGAAGTGATTTTCAATATTTTTGCAAACATTTGTTTAAACTTTTTTTGCGTTTCTTGTAAAAATTAACATAATATGATATAATTAGTGTATGAATGGGGCTGTCCATTCATACACTCTTCGGAGTGTCTACATTGAAAACCAAACAGGAGGTTATAATTATGAACGTACAGGAAAGAATTGCAGAGTTGAGAGAAGAACAGAGAGCTATAGAGGGAAAGTATCATAATCTCAGAAAGGGCGTAAGCACTACTGTTAGGGGCTTGCCCACGGAATATGCTCATCTCAAAAAAATTGATACTGAAATCCAGACTCTGAAATCTCAGCGAATCGCCGAACTGACTGCCGAGCTGAAAGCTCTTACAGGAAAGTTTCCGAAGTTTATCTCTGCTCTTACGGGAGCAACGAAGAAACAGAAGGAAATACTTTCCGAAATCAGAACCATCCAGCGGAGCTAAAACCTTCTGTCATACAGAGGTTTTCAAAGACGCACCTTCCACTAAGGTGCGTCTTTACACTTTTATAAAAGCTCATATTCAAAATCATCTTTATTTATATTGTACTTAATAGAATAATCTTGACTTCCACTATCTTCCCAAGAGCCCCATAATTCTACTGTTTCCTCATCGTAAAGGTGAAAAAAACCAAATTCAAATTTTTCTCTTAAAAAATCTTCTGTAATTTCAATTAAATTACCTTCTCCATCAAAATTATCACTATCTTTTAAGCAATCAGTAAGTTCTGGATATATTCTATTTTTCATCAATACTGCTTTATCGCAGAAAGTCTTTAAATTTTCTATTATTTTCTCTATATTTACAGTATCATCACTAGATAAGCTAGCGTCCATCAATTTACCGTCAAAATTTACATTTTTAATTACTCCATCATATTGGTGTTTTAATGAATCGTGTTTTATTATAATTTTTCCAAATCTTTCATCATTTATTTCAATATTGGAAACATTTTGTTTGTTATAGTTTTGCTTTTTGTTATCATTTATTTTTGATTTAATTTTTGATACTCCAAGAGTCAATCCCCACCATAAAAGCACAAAGATAATTCCTATTGTAATAGATGATGATTTTCCATCTTCTATTCCTGCATATATCCCTATATGAAATACTAACAACATTATTATCCAAAAAATCCAGAAACAAACCTTTAAAAACTTTCTCATACTATCTCTGTCCCCTTTTATTAATAATTATTTCTTTTGATAATTTAATTCTTAGACGTAAAATCTTTATACATTTAAATAATCTTTATATTCTTTATTTAAAAGTTTCTTAAATTCGTCATAATCATCCCATTTAAATGTATAACTACATCTTCTACGATCTCTTTCACT
>OMPX01000165.1 GCA_900313115.1 uncultured bacterium | reverse complement strand
TCATGTTTACGGTTTACTTATCATTTTCTTTAATTTTTTAGGGTATATTTAGAATAATATTTACAAAAATTTATATTACGTATTTGGTGAATTCACTCACTATATATTATATACATGTATTACCACACAAGATTAATTAAAAAGAAAAAGCGATATCCTCGGATATCGCTGATAATTATATATTAGATTATCAAATATTTTGTCGGTTAAACTTTGGGGTTAAAAAGCTCTTCTTTCTCTGACAGCTAATTGTGATTGATAAAATTTGCTGTTAGATATTCTGTCTTGAATATAATCATGATTTACGGTTGATGAACTTTCTAAATTTGCTAAACTATTTAATCTGTTTGTTAATGCAGTATTTGCATATTCATGATTATGTCTTTTTAAAACTTGCCAATATTTTGCCTCTGTTCTTGTTGCAGTTGTTTCTTCGGCTAATGTTGCAACTCTGCCTTTATGACAACTTTCATGTGCTATTAAACAAGCGATTTGTTCTGTTGGTGCATTTTTATATCTTGAATTTATTAGAATGTATCTGTTTCCCCAAGTATCAGTTGTGTTCATTGCGAAATGTCTACTATAGCTGTATGAGATTTGTGTTAAATCATAAAATTGTATTTTAACAGAGTTTTCTTGAAGATTATCAAATATTTCTTTTGCGCCGATATCATCAAGCATTGCTAACGCTTCTCTGATTTTTAAATCTTCACTAAAATATTTTACATTCATCGCTGATACAGCGGATGAAGACAACACAAATAAACATGCTAAAAGCACTAATACTCTCTTTAACATAACACACATTCCCTAAATTTTTATTATCTAATTCCTACATTTTTAGTAACGGCATTTTTCTAAAAAACTTTAATTTTTTATTTTAATTTGAGTAATATTTTGTAACAAATCCCTTACTTAACTCTCCAAGTACCGCTACAATAAAGCTTTTGGATAATATTAAGAAATGTAAACAATATGAAATAAAAAAAGCAATTTTTAAAAATAGATATACTTTATATATACATAAGAGATATATAAGATATCTCAAGGAAATTAGGATTTACATTTTAGAATAGAGGATATAGGATATGGCAGTTCAAGGAAAATTTTTATCATTAACAGGTTCAACAAGAAATTATGCAACAAACACATTAAAATCAAGTGATGATGGAATCAACTTTATCAATGATAATTTCGGACGTGTGAAATTAGTTGCACCGAAAAAAGAAGAAGCATTGGTTAATACTGCAGAAGACGGACATTTAGCTGTTATAAGTTAATTTCTGCATGCAATTATACTTAAATATACTTTAATTTATTTAAATATTCATCACTAATTCTGTGAGAAGAGTTACTGTGGAAAAAACTATTCCGCTATCTATTCTAAGAATGTTTATTAAATATGAGCCGAAAGGCTCTTTTTTTTTTATTAATAATAATATTAATATTGAATAAAGGTTTTTAATTTTTTCTTGAAAATGTGATATTTATTAATAGAACACTAACAAGACGAAGGGAATTAAAAACCATGAATGACTATTTAGAAAAAGTTTTAGATGAAACTGCGAAAAAAAATGAAACTCAACCTGAGTTTTTACAGGCTGTGCATGAAGTGTTAACTTCAATTGAACCTGTGATTGCTCAACACGATGAATACGAAAATATAGCATTATTAGAAAGAATGATTGAACCTGAAAGAGTGATTTTATTCAGAGTCCCATGGATAAATGATGCAGGTAAAGTCATTGTTAACAGAGGTTATAGAGTTCAATATAATTCATTATTAGGACCATACAAAGGCGGTCTGAGATTTCACCCAAGTGTAAACTTGAGTATTATGAAATTTTTAGGGTTTGAACAAATATTTAAGAATGCTTTAACAGGATTACCGATTGGTGGCGCAAAGGGTGGCAGCGATTTTGATCCAAAAGGCAAATCAGATAACGAAATTATGAGATTTTGTCAAAGTTTCATGACAGAATTATACAGACACATAGGACAAGATGTTGACGTTCCGGCAGGTGATATTGGCGTAGGAGGACGTGAAATCGGATATTTATTCGGTCAATACAAAAGAATTAGAAATGCCTATGAAGGCGGTGTCTTAACAGGAAAAGACGTTGTATACGGCGGGTCATTAGCAAGAAAAGAAGCAACAGGATATGGTTTGATGTTCTTTATGAGAGAAATGTTAGGTGCTCATAATATATGCCTAATGGGCAAAACAGTTACTATATCAGGTTCAGGCAATGTTGCAATATATGCTTGCGAAAAAGCTCAATCAATGGGTGCGAAGGTCGTTGCTATGAGCGATTCTAACGGCTGCATATATGATGAAAACGGAATTGATTTAGACTGCGTAAAGGAAATCAAAGAAGTAAACAGAGGACGTATCAAAGAATATTTAGAATGTCACCAAAACGCTAAATATATTGAAAAATCAGGAATTGAAAACCCTGTTTGGACTATAAAAACAGATATTGCACTTCCTTGTGCAACACAAAATGAACTGATAATAGAAGATGCTAAAAATCTTGTAGCCAACGGAGTTATTGCTGTTGGTGAAGGTGCTAATATGCCTTGTTCCGAAGAAGCTACTAAATATTTACAGGAACACAAAGTTCTTGTCGCTCCTGCTAAAGCTTCTAATGCAGGTGGGGTTGCAACTTCTGCAATTGAAATGTCTCAAAACAGTATGAGATTTTATCACACATTTGAAGAAGTTGAAGCTAAACTTGATACTATTATGACTAATATATTCAAAGCTTGTAAAGAAGCTTCTGACGAATTTGGGCTAAATGACAATTATGTTGCAGGTGCAAATATTGCAGCCTTTAAAAAATTAGCCCAAGCAATGAAGGCTCAGGGAATAGTATAGTTTTTGTATCTAAACCATAACGCAAAATAACGAACAGACGTTATAACAATAAAAAGAGAACTCCTGTATATACAAGAGTTCTCTTTTTGTATCAATAAATTATTATTTATTTTGAATACTTGCATCATCTAGCAATATAACCATTACTTGTTCGCCTTTTTTAGCTTTGTAATGCAGCCCCGGAGTCAATAATCCTACAACCAGACCAACAGTACAACCGACAGGAATACCGATTGCAAAACCAACACCGAGTTTTGCAGGGTTCGGAATAAATGCAAAACCTACACCCGCACCTGCACCAACACTACCTAAAGTCACTGTTGATAAGAACAATTTCCAAAATGTCATCCAAGGACCTTCTTTAAGAGTGTAATCTTTTGTATATGGTCTACCGCATAATTCACAACAGCTTCCGTCAGGGAATACTACTGATTTGTACAATAAATGTACTCTTGCGTTTTTATTGAATTTTCTCGGCTTTTCAATTCTGGTTACTTCTGCAACAATTTTTGTTCCTGAAGGGAATAACAAAGTACCTTCATCTGTATACAATGCTTCCGGAACACTGAAATTAACTATATCACCTGCTTTTTGACATTTTGACCAGAATTTTTCGTCAAATGCAACAACTATTACGTTTCCTTTTGAGATAACTTTTCTTAAATTTGTTATCTTTACTTCATTATTAGGAGAATCTTTAACAACACTCAAATGCTCAAGACCTAACACAGTTTCAGAAACTTCTGTTTTTGGTTCGCCTACATATTGTGGTTTTACACAAGCTAATTTTGCTCTTAGCTGTGCAAAAATTACAGCTGCTTCTGCCCTTGTTAATTCTCTGTTTGGCTCTAACATATATTCATCAGGATGATTTACATATATGCCATAAGTCAAAGTTTTTGCGTATTCCTTTTTTGACCACGCAGGAATAGAATCTCCGTCTTTGAAATTCTTTATTATTCCTAAATCAGAAACAGTATCTTTTGTAATATGACTGATTACTGAAACACACTCTGAACGCAATATTGCTCTGTTTGGCTTAAAAGTCTTGTCCGGATAACCATAAACCAAACCTAAACAATCTGAACGCATAATATTGTCATAGAATGAATCAGATTTTGAAACATCTGTATATTGATTTTTACAAGAATAATCACATTTATCATTGTTTAAAACTTTTAAAAGTGAACCGACAAACTCTACTCTTGTAATAGGGCTTTCAGGATTAAATTTTCCATTTTGGTCAGTTGTCATAATATCATCACATACAACAGATTCAATCGCTGATTTAGCCCAATAACCTGATGATATGTCTTTAAATTTTGAATACTGTTCAAATGCAAATACAGGGGAAATGTTTAAACCCAAAATACTTGCAGTAAGTAAACTTGCGAGTAATTTTTTCATAATAGTAGTCCTTATTGATTAGTAATATTATAATTTACGTGCAAATTATATAACATTTTTTAATATAAATCAAGCCTGTGAGAGAAGGGGTAAATTGTGGGGGGGGTAAATTGGGGGGTAAATTGGGGGGGTAAATTTTGTGGGGTAAATTTTGTGGGTGAATATTTAAATATTGTAGTTATTTAATTGTAAATAATGGTAAAAATTTTTGACATGCCTGATGTTTTTTGAGTATGATATAAAATAGCATAGTTTTGGGTAGTGATATGTATATCAAACAAATAGAAATCGACAATTTTAAGTCGTTTGCTACTAAGGTGGAGATACCCTTACTAAAAGGATTTTCAACTATCGTAGGACCAAATGGCTCAGGGAAAAGCAACATCATTGATGCTGTGTTGTTTGCTTTGGGCTTATCTACTTCAAGAACTTTGCGTGCCGAAAAATTATCGGATTTTATTTCAAACTACACAAAACGAAACGAAGCCATTGTTAAAGTAACCTTTGCAGAAGGCGAAGGCGGAGAAGAATTTAGTATCACCAGAAGAATTAAAAAATCTACCCAAGGATATAACAGTGTGTATTATCTTGACGATAAAGTCACTACCCACACAGATATTCTTATTAAACTTGAAAAATATAATGTTACTCCAAACAGTTATAACGTAGTTATGCAAGGTGATGTTGCAAGTATTATTGATGCTACTTATAACGAACGTCGTAAGATGATTGATGAGATTGCAGGGGTTGCCGATTTTGACAGGCAAATTGCTCAGGCTAATGAAAAGCTCGATTCTGTTGAAGAAAGTGTTAAATTCTCAACTAACATTCTGAACGAGGTTCAAACTCGATTGACTCAACTTAAAGAAGAAAAAGAAGTTGCAATAAAATATCAAAAACTTAAAGACGAAAGATCGGGGCTCGAAAGCCAAATAAATACCGTTCGTTTCTTTGATATTAAAAACAAACTTGAACAGGCTCACGAAAATATCTTAGAGTTTACCAAAAAGAAAAAACTTGAAGAGGTTAATGCAAAAGACCTTGATGAAAGAATAAAAGTAATTGATAAAGAATATCAGGAAATTCAAGCTACTGTTCGTGAAAAAGGTGAAGAACGTCAGCTTGAAGTTCAAAAACAAGCAGAAGAATGCAAGGGCGAAATTGCAAGAAAAGAAAATGCAACAAATTTTGAAGAAAAACAAATATTAGAAAAAAAGAAAACTATTGAAAATTCAACAAATGGGATTGAAAATCATAAAAATAAAATAGAAATTGCTACCCAAAACATAAACGCACGCAAGTTAGATATTGAAACTACAGATAAAGAACTTGCTAAACAACGTGCTGAAAGAAAACGCATAACAGAAGATTTGACAGGTGTTAACGAAAATATTGACCAACAATTAAAACACCGTGAGGACTTGAGAAAAGAATTAGATACTCTTAAAGATAAAGAAAATGCTCTAATTCAAAAACAAGCTCCGCTTGAAGCTGAATTAAAAACCATAAATGATAAGTTAGAAACTGCCAGAAATAGTGTCCAAGACTATGATAAACTAAAAGACGAGTTCGATAATAAAAGAGACCGTCTGCAACTTCAGATAGAACAACTGACAAAAGAACAAAACGATTGCAAAATCATCCAACAAAATATTATTCATGAAGATGAAAAATTATCCAATGAATTAACAGATTTAGAATTTGACTTGTCTGCTGCAAGAAAACAATTATACAAGCTTGAAGCAAACAGGGATGCTAGAGAACAATCAAGCGGAAACAGGGCATTGCAAATAATAGAAAATGCTCATTTGGAAGGCGTTCACGCACCTCTTTATCAGCTCGGTAATGTTGACAAGGAATATGCAACAGCTCTTGAAGTTGCAGTTGGCGGCAGAATGGCGCATATCGTTGTTGATGATCCTGATGTTGCAACAACCGTGTTTGAGGTCGTTCGTTCATCAGGAGGCGGTCGTGTTACGTGTATACCTTTAAGTAAAATCAAAAAAGCTCCATCAAGTCTAAATTTACCTCGTGAACAAGGAGTTATTGACTATGCTATAAACTTAATAGACTTTGATGACATTTATCTCGATGCATTCTTCTATGCAGTTCAGGATACCATTATTGTTGAAGACAACAGAGTTGCTAAAAAACTTCAGGGTAAGTACAGAATGGTTACTCTTGATGGTACTTTGTACGAAAAAACAGGTGCAATGACAGGCGGCGGAAGACTGCAAACTAACCTTAAATTTTCTGTCAATGACGATGACAGTGAACTTGAAAAGTATAAAAAACGTCTTGCTGAAATGGAAGAAAAATATATTAATGCAAAACGTAAAAAACAACAGCTTGAAGAAAAACGTGAAAAAACAAGAGCTGATTATTCTCAGGCTTTAAACGAGTTGAATAAAGCCAATTATGAGTTAAATTCTCTTGAAAAAACTTTTGAATCATCAAAAACAAATTATACTCAAAATCAGGAATACATAAAACTTTCAGAACCTGAAACAGAAAGAATTTCTAAAGAATTAGACAAACTTGAAGAAAATCATATCAAGTTAATTGATGATATGGCTGAGGTCAAAACCAAAATTGATGAAATCGAACAATTGCTTGATGATAGTGATTTGACGAAGTTAAAAGAAATGACAGCCGGTATTGAAGAAGAAATAGAGCGTTTGGAAAATAACAAGCGCAATTATGAAGGTGAAATAAAAACCTTTGAAATGGAAATAACTTTCCACGAAACAGGTATTTTCAATAATAAGGAAACAATTGAAAACTGCAAAAAAGATATTGAAGAAAGCGAAAAGAACAAACTTATTTTTGCTGAAGATATAAAAGTTCTAAAAGAACAATTGGAAGTTTATGAGGAACAAATTGCGGAAATAAAAGAGAAATTGGGCGATTTGCTGAAAAAACGAGATGAAATAAATAATCAGCTTATAGATTTAAGAACAAAGAAAAGTGTTAAATTAGCGGAATTGGAAAAGATTGCGGAACAGATTGAATCTTTCAAATCCCGTCGTCGTGAAATTGAACCTGAGCTTGAAGTGGCAAGAAAAGATTTGGAAGATGCAGGTGTAGAAATTTCAAAACTACAACCTGTTCAGATGTCTATTGATGAATTGAACGCAAAAATTCAACGCTTAACAAGACGTATGGATGATTTGGGTGCTGTTAATATGAACGCAATTCAACAATTTGAAGAAGTTTCTGCAAGAGAAAAAGAACTAAATGAAAAGATTGAAACACTGACAAGAGAGCGTCAGGAAATTATTAAGAGAATGAACGGTTATGAACAACTCAAAAAAGATGCGTTTATGACAACTTATAACAACATAAATACTAATTTTAAAGAGTTGTATCATCAATTATCAGGGGGCGAAGGAACATTGATACTTGAGAATGAAAATGATCCGTTTGCAGGCGGTCTTGATATCGAGGCAAAGCCGGGTGATAAACCAAAAGTAAAATTAAAAGGTCTGTCCGGAGGAGAGAAATCAGTAGCTGCGTGTGCATTGGTATTTGCTATTCAAAAGTATATGCCTGCACCGTTCTACGCATTAGACGAGGTTGATTCTGCGCTTGACCCTATCAATATTGATAAGTTGGCGAGTATGATTAGTTCACAATCAAAGCAGATTCAATTTGTTGTTGTAACACACAGAAAACCTATGATTGAAGTATCAGACAGGTCTATCGGTGTTACTCAGAAGGAAAAAGGGAAATCGTTGGTATCAGGAGTTACTCATCACAAACAAGAAGTAGCTATTTGATGAAAAAGATGAAAAAGGGATGGAGATGTCATTAAATTATTTAGATTTTGATGGAATAACAAAAAATGAAAGAGGAGAATTTGACGGAATAGATGTTCTTGTTGCAATGGCAAGACAAGGTAAAATTGATCCGTGGGCTGTTGATATTGTTCAGGTTGCGGATATGTTCTCAGCACATTTGTTTCAGTCAAAGGCTCAAAATCTTAGATATTCAAGCCGTGTAATTTTGTATGCGGCACTGTTGTTAAAAATGAAAGCGGATATCTTAGACGGGATTGATATAACGGAAATCATTCCTCAAGATGGGGTAAATGATGATTTTGGGGATGATTTGATACCTGATGATGAGTTTTATAATGACTATATCCCGACAAATAATGTGACTTCTTTTGACGAAGTTTTGCAAAGAAGAACAAGTGTACGTCTAAACAGAAACAGAGTCGTCACTTTGAGAGATTTGGTAAGACAATTAGAGTTCTATGCTAAACTTGATAAAAAAGTTGAGATAGAAAACGCTAAAAAACGTGCACAAACAGCAAGAAGAAGAAATGATATTTCACATCTTACTGCGGCTGATATGGTTAATCTTGCTCACGAAGAAGATTATAAATTGGGAGCATCTATTCTTAGAAATAATCTTGCTGAAATATTAGACAGAGAAGATAAAATTGAGTTGAATGAACTTACTCTTTTGGGTATGGACAGAATTACCGCATATATTTCAATATTGTTTCTTGTGACAGAAGGTGATTACACATTGAAACAAGACGATTTTTATGGAGATTTATATGTTGTTAAAAACCTTCATCAAGAAGAAAAGTCAGAAGAAGATATGATGACGGAAATGATGGTAAAAGATGCCCTTACGGATGAAGTTAGTGCAGTTGTGGACAATGTTGTTAATATCCACGATAATGTTGAGGTTGAGGAGTTTAATAAGTAGTGGCTAGTTTAAAATCAAGAATTGAAGCTGTTTTATTTACTACTGCAAAAGTTTTGCAGATAAATGATATTGCAGAGATATTAGAAACTGATGATATAGATGCGGTTGAAGAAGCAATGCTTGATTTGATTATGGACTATTCTACCCGTGATGGTGCATTAGAAATTGATGATGAAAATGGCTATATTTTGCAGGTTAAAGATGAACACATGGATATAGTTGAAAAACTATGCCCTGTTGAGCTTTCTAAACCTGTACTAAAAACTCTTACGGTTATTGCACTAAAAGGTCCTATAAGACAGTCCGTTTTAAAAGAATACCGTTCAAATGCGTATGAACATATAGCGGAACTTGTTGATAAAGGCTTGGTTTCTAAAACAAGAGATAAAAACGGGCGTTCTTTCAATGTTGCAACTACCCCAAAATTCGCAGAATACTTTAAACTCAAGGGTGATTTACGCTCACTTATGAGTCAGGATATTGAATCCCTGTTAAAAAATTCAACAACTGAAGATTGATTTTGGTTAATGCCTTGTGAATTACAAATATTTCTTAACAAATCCCTAAATTTATTAAAGAACTTAGATTGAGTGAAACCAAACTTAATTGCATTTTTTAATAATTCAATATTTTGTATTGAAAATATCTTTTCTATCAAAAGTAAAAACTGCTGTAAAAACAATACTGTTTGGTATAAATAATCGTCTATAATTCATAATAAAAGCATAATACAAAAGTTATTGTTGGGTTTCACCCAACCTACTCACTACTCACTATCCATTACTTAACAAAAAAGTCCCTTTCGGGACTTAAAATGGAGGAGGAATAGAAGGACTCCGATGGCGATACACAAAATGATTAAGTATCATTTTGTGAGAAGTGTCATAAAAAACGTACATACGAGAATAAGCCAATGGAGGGGAGAACCAATCAAGCGAAGCTTGATGCGTGAGAATCCCTCCTCCGACATACTAAAAAAACAGAGTCAATATACAGACTCTGTTTTTAAATGGAGGAGGAATAGGGATTCGAACCCTAGGTACCCGTGAAGGTACGACAGTTTTCAAGACTGCTCCAATCAACCACTCTGGCATTCCTCCGAAATGTATTGTTTGGATATTATTTATATTACTAAAAAGAAAATTAAATGTAAAGCATAAATTTGTAATTCAATAGATTTATCAAATAACAAGGATAAAAACAAAATAAAAAATACACATGAGATTACATTATTGTTTATATTAGCTAATTATGATATAATCAACTTACTAAGAAGAGGTAACATAGAAATGGCAAATATTGTAATTTATTCAAAAAATAAAACAACTCCTCTCGCTAATATATTAGCAGATATTGATGAAGTTTCAATCCGAGTGGAAGACGGTTCTATAATGAGAGAACATTCAATGCTTAATCCGTCTTTAATTGTTGTTGAAAGTGTTGATAATCTTGCTGATATATTAATGACTACTAAATTTATTTGTCCAATATTATTTGTTGGTAACAGATTTAATACCGTAGTCAGAGCTGAAGGATATGATTTTATTTCTGCTCCTGTTGATAAAGACGAATTGTTAATTAGAGCAAAAGCTTTATTGAAAATCAGTTATTATAAAGAAAAAATGAATGAAGTAAGTACAACTGATGAGCTTACAGGACTTCATAACCGTAAATATTTACAGGAAGCTCTCGAATCAGAAATTTCTCGTTCAAGAAGATATAAAACAAAAGTTTCCTGCATATTATTTGATTTAGACTATTTTAAAGCAGTTAATGACATGTACGGTTATGAATGGGGTGATATTCTACTCAGAAATATTGCAGGCATGTTAGATGTTTCTGTTCGTAAAGAAGACGTTGTTACCAGATATGGTGATGAAGAATTCTTATTAATTCTTCCAAATACTTCAGAAGATAATGCGTTTATTTATGCAGAAAGATTC
>OMPX01000144.1 GCA_900313115.1 uncultured bacterium | reverse complement strand
TTTTTGTTTTACTTATTTTTTTTGTTATAAGCCCCTCCCTTGGGGGAGGGATTCAGGGAGAGGGTTTTATGTTCAGTTCATTATTACCCTCTCTTGAATTTATAAATTCGTATATATACTCATTACAAATTCTTTTCTCACCGCAAAAGAGAGGTCTTATTATTCAATTGTCATCGAAAGGAATACAAAAAAATCCTGCCTATAAAAATAAGCAAGATTTTTATTATTCTATTCAGTTTTTATCTTTACTAAACCTTTGGAAGCAAGTGCGTCTTGAAATAACTCCACGCGCGGTGCTGTCATTCGCATTGCATTGCAAGTGCTCATTTTGCACCTCGCTATCCGGACTCGTTTCACTATGTCCGTACGTAATTTCACTTCCCCTACAATCATAAGGATTTCAGACATTTTGTTTATCAAATTACTTACCAATATATTTGCAGACAACACACTAAAATTCATACACTGATTGTAACATATTTTGTGAATATTTGCACTATCAACAAAATTTAAATCCTACAGCGTCTCTTATTTGATTTAAGTAAATCAAGATTGTACCTTTGCAGCCACAACTAACAAAAAACTAAAAAATTTTTATATATAATAAATATTATGAATATTAAAAATGCAAAAATTTTAATAGTAGAAGATGAACCGCAAATTAATAGACTTATTGAACTTGTATTGCAGTCAGATGGCTTTTATAATATAAAAAAAGCGTTTGACGGGAATGAAGCTTTAAAAATAATTAAATCAGATAAACCTGATTTAGTTCTGTTAGATGTTATGCTTCCTGAAATCGACGGATTTACTTTATGCAAAAAAATTAAAGAAGATGAATATCTGAAAACAATTCAGGTTATAATGCTTACAGCAAAAAAAATGGAAGAAGATATTTTGGAAGGCTTTGCATCAGGCGCAATAGATTATATATCAAAACCTTTCAGTAACAAAGTTTTACTTGCAAGAATTAAAGCTCATTTGAGTAATTTTAATTTTTCAACCCGCAGTTACCAAAATATAAAAATTGATGATGTCAAAAAAAGTGTCACAATTGATAACACAGAGATTGAACTCACAAGATTTGAATATAGAATATTAAAAATACTAATATCAAATGTCGGTGTTGTTTTTTCCCGTTCTCAGTTACTTTCGTATTTGAGAGGTGACGATGGTTTTAATGTATCGGAACGTGCAATGGATGTTCAAATTTTAAACCTGCGAAGAAAATTAGGTGACTTAGGAGCTAATATTGAAACAATCAGGGGTGTTGGGTACAAATTAAAGGAGCCAAATTAAATGAAAAAACGTGATTTATTTTGGTTAAATAGAGTTTTGCTAATCTTGATTACAGGTTTATTGTTTATAGGTATTTCTATATTCAATATTGTTCAATTTAATAATTCATATATTCAAGAAGAAAAAAAAGAACTTGAAATCTTTACAAAACAAGTTAAATGGGTAGTAGTTCCGCTATTAAAAAATAATGATATTGTTTCTTTAAAAAAGTATGCAAATAATTTTAAAAATAATCCTGAATTTTCGTTCAGGGTTTTTGACAAACAAAAAAATCTAATTATTTCGTCTACTGACAACAAAAAAGAAATAAAAACTAATGACGTTCGAATAGGAAAAAATAAATTTGATATTTGGGATTTATACATAGAATCGTTTGAGAATAAAAGTTTAGAAAAAATAAGTGAATTTAATGTTAATAATAAAACTTATTATTTAGAACTTTCTCTATCTCAAGAATTTGTTATAAGTTCCATAATAAAAGCACAAGAAAACATAATAATTATATTTTGTATTGGAATACTATGTTTAATCTCAGCTCTTATACATATTTTTTATTCAATCAGAAAATCATTTAATTCTTTAGAGGATAGTGTAATTGAAATAGCCAGAGGGGAATTTGACACTAAAATTCCAAAACCTAAAAGTAGTTTGTTAAGTGAATTATCATTGGCAATAAGCAGAATGACAAATAAACTGAAAAATCAAATTGAAAGACTAACTCAACTTGAAAAATATAGAAGTGAGTTTGTTTCTAACATAACGCACGAAATTAAAACTCCGATTACCGCAATAAATTCTGCAGTTGAATTGATTGAAGAGAACACGGAAACAAATGATTTACAAAAAGAATGTTTTGAAATAATTAAAACCCAAACTTCCACAATTAATAATCTGGTTGGTGATATGCTTGCATTATCCGAAATTGATTTAGAGAAAACTAATGAACATAAGAATTTTATAAAATTCAATCTGAATGATGCGGTTCAACAGGCAATAAACAATGTTGCAGTTGGGATTGATGTTAAATTTAATTCAAACAGTAATATTGAAATCTTAGGTGTTGAAAATCTTGTAATAACTGCAATATCAAATCTTGTATCTAATGCGATAAGGTATTCGGGATGTGATAATATTGAAGTTAATTTAATCCAGGATAAAAATATTGTTATAGAAGTCAAGGATTACGGAATAGGAATAGAACAAGAACATTTACCACGTATTTTTGAAAGATTTTACAGAGTTGATAAGACAAGAAGCAGAAAAAATGGCGGGACAGGACTTGGTCTTGCAATTGTAAAACATATTGCCGAACTTCATAATTGGGAAATAGAAGTCGAAAGCGAAGTAGGTAAAGGTACAAGTTTTAAAATAAAAATTTAATAGTTTAAATCTTTGACATCTATCTTTTTTTATTTAAAATTTATAATATCGAATTAGCGTTATATTTGGAAAAATAAAGAAAAAGTAATGATAAAAAAAATAGTGTGTACTTTTATTTTGATAATAATGCCGATATGGAATTCTTGTGCTGCGCTTCAAACGAATAATATTCAAAAGCAATTAAATAATTATGTTAATTATGTTAAAACACAAAAAGAAAAAGAGTTCGGATATCCTGCAAACCAAAATATACAACTTACTCAATTTTATAAGTGGTACACGGGTAATAACTTATATTCGGCAATGGTTAATAATGCAGGAGACCCGTTTGATTCGTCAAAATCATATATGAATGCTTTAGACATTGAACGTGAAGTTATTGAATATTTTGGCTCACTCTATGGTTTTGAAAAAGATAATTTGTGGGGGATTGTTACAAATAGTGGTACTGACGGAAATAATCATGGTATCTATTTTGGGGTAAACTATTTAGAAAAAAAGACTCATAAAAAACCTGTTATGTACGTTTCAGAGGATGCACACTATTCAAATATGCGTTTAGCAGATTTGCAAAATCTTGATATGGTTGTAGTTCCGGCTGATGAACATGGAAGAATGATTCCGGAAGAATTAGAAAAATCTTTGATTAAAAATCGTCCGGCATTGATTGTGTATGCAATGGGAACAACTTTTAAAGGCGGAATTGATGATCAAGAAGCTTTAAATAAAGTTTAAAAAAAATACCCGAATATTGAAGTATATCGACATATAGATGCGGCTTTATTTGGCGGCTACCTGCCTTATACAAAATATAAAGATATCGTTAATCGTAAAGTACAATCTTATGATTCTATTGCAATAAGCGGTCATAAGTTTTATGGTTTAGATGAACCTGCAGGAATTTTTTTAACAACAAAAGAAGTTAAAGAGGCTCAAAATTCATATAATATCGCTTATATAAATGGCAGTATGCCAATGATAAATTGTTCACGTTCAGCAGTAGCTCCTCTTAAATTTTTATGGATTATTAACAACGTAGGAACGAAAAGATTTGTTAAACAGGCAAATGATATCCTTGAGAATGCGGCTTGGTTAAAAAATGAATTGGATAAACTTAATTGGCCGGCTTGGTTAGAGCCAATGTCGAATACTGTATATTTTAAAATTCCGCCCCAATCGGTTATTTCTAAATATCATTTGGCACAAGAGTATGATAAACAGCTTGGGGGAAAACTTTGTCATATTGTGATAATGCAGCATATGACAAAAAAACATCTACAAAACTTTTTGAATGACCTAACTCGGGCAAAATAATCAGTTTTGTCTGAAAACCATTTTTCAAAGTTTTAAATTGCCTCATTATAGTTAGCTTATATGTAATAATTTTTATTTTCTTTAAAAATTTACCCTATGTTACCCTAACAATTAACTAACATTTTTTTTATATAATTTTTTTAGTCGGATAATCATTATGAAAAAAATTTATATAATATTTGTAATATTTTTTCTCTTTTTTTGCGAAAATATAAATGCATACGCTGAGGATATAATTCCGGAAACAACTCCCAAAATTAGTCAAGAACAAAATATTTTTTTTGTTGATGCAAAAATTCAAAAAGAGTTAAAATCTTCAATACAAAATGTTTACGGAAAAGATAAAGTTGATGAAATTTATAATAATCTGATTCAACATGTACGATGTGCAATAGAAAAACGTCCGCAAAAACTCAAAGAGCAAGATATTAAAAGAACTTCCGATTGGTTTAAAGATGAAATAATTTATATGTTCTACGTAAATCAATTTGGAGTAGTGCAAAATAATAAAGATAACACTTTTAATAATACGATAGAAATGCTTGATTATTTAAAAGACTTAGGGGTAACGACTCTTTATTTATTACCGTTTGTCGATAGTCCTATGGAGGATTCAGGGTTTGATGTTAAAAATCCGCAAGATGTCAGAGATGAACTTGGCGGAATGGATCAATTTGAACATTTTATAAAAACCGCAAAAGATAAAGGGTTTAATATAAAAGCTGATTTAGTCTTAAATCATTTATCCGATAAGCACGAATGGTTTAAAAAATTGCAAGCAGGGGATTTGACTTATTTAGATTATTTCATTTGGTGTGATAAAATGCCTGAGTATAAAAAATATAAAGATGAGAAACTCGGCACTGTTGTTGAATACAGTGAGGATAACGGAACTATATCTAAACGCAGACTTATTTTCCCCGAAAATACAGAACATAATTGGCGAGAGGTAGGGGTAAATGTAAAAAACGAGAAAGGTGACATTGAAACAAAAACTTATTATTTGTATCATACCTTTTACCCATTTCAGCTTGATATAAATTGGGAAAACCCTCAAGTTTTATATTATATGCTTGATACGATTACAAAATGGGCAAATCTTGGAGTAGATATTTTTAGAATGGATGCAATACCTTATTTGTCGAAAGAAAAAGGAACTAATGCAGAAAATCAGCCAAAAACACATTTAATAATAAATATTTTGAGTAATTATATTCAACTGACTGCACCATCTTCTGTTATTCAAGTTGAAGCGTGTCAACCTCCGAAAGATATTATCCCTTACTTTGGGAAAAACAGAGATGTGAATATTAAAATTGATAATTCGGATAAAGAACTTTTCCGAACAACCGAAGCCCAAATTGCGTATAATTTCCCATATATGAACGCTATATGGGCGAGTTTAATATCAGAAGATAAAAAATATTTTATCGAAATATACAAAAAAACACCGAATATTCCTAAAAATACTTCTTGGGGTGTGTTTTTAAGAGTACACGATGAGCTTACATTAGAAATGGTTAGCCCTGAAGTCAGAGATTTAATCTTTGAAGATTTAGAGCCAAAAGGGGCAGGATTTAGAAACGGTTTTGGAGTTTCAGGAAGATTGGCAAACTTTTTGGATAAAAACCCTGACAGAATAAATTTAGCGTTTGCGATTATGTTTTCTACACCTGGAATTCCTATAATCTACTATGGTGATGAAGTCGGAGTTACAAATAATTTTGAAAATGCTAAAAAATCTGCTCAAAACAGAAAAAATAAATTCTTAAAATTATTATCTGTATTTGATTCTCGTGATATAAACAGAGGCCCTGTCCCTAAAAAACTTTTCTATGGTTCGCAAAAAGGCTGGTACTTGTTTAATTCTAAAGTATATTCTAATACAAAACATCTTATAAAAGTAAGAAAAACATTACCGGTAATGAGTGACGGCAGTTTTGATATCATAAAATCATCTTCTAAAAGTTGTTTATGTTATATAAGAAAAAATAAAACACAGGAAATCTTGGTAATTAACAATCTTTCAGGAGAACGAATTACAACTGATATTTCAATTCCGATAACAACCGTATTAAGAAATAACAAAAAAATTATCCGTTTGAAAAATTTGATAACTAATGACAATATGAGAGTTAATGTATCTTTTCAAAATAAAACAATACACTTGACTTTAGCGCCTTATCAAGTTTTATGGTTTGATGTTTCAAGTGAGGGGAAATATGGAGAATAAGAAAAAATCATTTTTAAACTATATAAATGTATTTAGAGGACTGGCTATTTTGCTTATTATTGCAGGTCATACCATGCAATTTGGAAGCAATTTGAGCCTTATTCACACGATAAATTGTGAAATAGTCTGTGGCGGAACGGCTCTTTTTATCTTTATTTCAGGTTTCTTATTCCAATATCTGTCGTACAAATTTGAATATAAAACCTATCTTTCGAAAAAATGGGTAAATGTAATTTTACCATATTTCATAACTTCGATTATCGGAATAATTTTTTGTTTCATTTACCCACAAACTTATGGTAATTCTTTTGACGGATTAAACCCGCTTATTCAAATCCCTATGTTTTTAACAACGGGTAGGATACATAATACTCCTACTTGGTTTATTCCCATGATAGTTTTGTTCTTTTTCTGCTCTTGGCTTTTACTAAAATTAGAAAAAAACGGACATTTATACAAATATTTACCCCTTATGTTTTTAATTACTATTTTGTGCCCCAGAATTGATGTTGATTACAATTCAATTATGAATTTGTCATATCTTCAAAAATATTTTGCCTGTTTAGGCTATGTCTTTAACGGTTTTATTCACTTCTTTTCATTATATGTATTTGGAATGTATTGTTCTAAAAACAAAGAAGTTATTGATGTTTTTTATAACAAAAGATTGTTATTATGGATTCTTATGATTGGATTGTCAGGGGTAAATGTGTATCTGTCTTATAAGGGTATTTATTCAAGTTTTACTGTCTCAAAAACGGTTTTAACTATGCTTGTTTTAGGATATTTGAAACATTATGATGAATGGCTTATTTCTAAACCTGTTTTGAATAAAAGTTTGGATATAACCGCAAAATATTCTTTTGGTTTGTTTTTTGTTCATTGGTATTGTTTTTTTGTTTATAACCAATTTTTTGGTTTAGAAAAGGTTATTCCGATAGTTAATAATAATTATATTTTTGTTTTAGGAATCGTTATTTTAAGATTTATCGCAGTTACAATATTATCAATGCTGACACTTTATTTAGGTAAAAAATTAATCTTATTAATAAACAAAAATGCGAATGTAAGAATGTTTTTAGGGGTATAGTTTATAGTGCGGTCTTTAGATGCACCGATGGGAATTGAAATTGGTACATCAAACGATGCACCCTACTTTATGTTGTCAGGCATTGCCTGACCTACAGATTATATATCATTATAAACCGTTTAATATATCTTTTAAATTACCGTCGAATGCTATCACAAGTTTTTCTAAATGTGAAACTGCAAAACCATACGCATTCCCGTTTTCAATTTTTTGAAGATATTGTTTTCTGATACCTGATTTTATTGATAATTCATTCAACGACAAGTTATATTTTTCGCGTAATTCTTTTATGTTTCTGCCTAATTGTTTAAATTTATATTTTATTTTATATCTCATATGACTCCTTTAATTATATAGATAAATTTATCTAATTATAGAGTATATCAGCTATAAATGTCAAGAAAAAATAGACAAAATAAACTATATATAGAAAATATTTTATAATACTTAGTATGAGAACTATAAATGAAATAAAAATGTTAATAGCCCAAAAAGGCACGACCTTAACTGCAGTTGCAGATTTTTTAAATAAAAATTCAAACAGAAAATATTCATTAGACACATTATCTAAAAGATTGCGTGCTGATACTATTAGATATTCAGAAATGAAACTTATTGCAGAAGCTTTAGGTATGGAGCTTATATTTAAAGATAAATAAAAGAATTACGGCAATAAGGCATTGTATTAAGTATTAGAGTGCTGTCTTTAGACGCACCGATGGGAATTGAAATTGGTGCATCAAACGATGCACCCTACTTTATGTTGTCAGGCATTGCCTGACCTACAGACTTATTTGGGTAGTTATTCACTTGTACCCCTAAAAAAGGTGACTAAATGTCACGTTTTGCGTTGAGGTATACGAAAACTTTAAAAAAATGGAATAAGCAAATAGAGGACGAACCACCGACCTCACTTGTCTTGACTGACTCGCATTAAACGGCACCGTTTCAAAATCAAAATCAAAAGCGTGGTTTTGATTTATGATTTTTCAACCTCTCCTTACAGTCGTGCCTCTGCTCGTCAGTCGCTATCAGGGGTGCTTATTTGGGTAGTTATTCACTTGTACCCCTAAAAAGGGGGAGGTCGATACAACAAACATAAAAAAGACGATAACAAATGTTATCGTCTTTTTTATCTGGGCCGCAGTAAGAACTCTGTTTGCGAGCAGCAAAAGGTGACTAAATGTCACGTTTTGCGTTAAGGTATTTTCTAATCGCTAAATAAACGGAATGAGCAAATAGAGGACGAACCACCGACCTCACTGATTAAAAATAGAATTACCTATTAAATTTTTAGCCTTATCAGGGCCTCTCGCGGAACAATACTTAATTGTTCCGCTCGGCAGAGTGCTCTAACCACAAACTGAATACTTAGCGGACAGTCCTAAGATAAGGGTGAGGTCAAAACAAACCATAAAAAAAGAACAGACTTGATGTCTGTTCTTTTTTTTTATGGTGGGCCGCAGTGGACTCGAACCACCGACCTCACCCTTATCAGGGGTGTGCTCTAACCACCTGAGCTAGCAGCCCATATATTATTTATTATTATTTAATTGTCAAAATCTTTTGTCAATGGACTTGACCCTTATCAGGCCTCTCACAAAACAATACTTAATTGTTTTGTTCGGCAGAGTGCTCTAACCACCTGAGCTAGCAGCCCATAATCTATATAATTTTCAGTTTGGTTCATTTTGAACCCTTATTTGCGTGACGTAAATTTTTTTATACTATTTACCCCTTCAGCAAAACCAATTTATCATGGACATATTCTAAAATCAAGTTTTATTTTTAGTTTCTTGATTTATTGTTATGAATACTGATTAATTGGGAACATTAATATTAGTTTGTGTACTCAATAAGACATATTTATTATGAAAATTCAATCTTCAGGTTATTCATTTGCCTTCGCTCCTCCATCGGTTGATTCGGAAGAAAAAGCAATCATGGACAGATTACTTGCGTATGGAATTACCCCGACGGGTGACAAAACTACTGATAAAACAACACTTAGAAGAATTGAATACGAAAAAGCAAAACAAGATAATTATGTTTCTAACAAATACTTAACCGTATCACAAGCAGAATGCCAAAAAATACAAGATAATAAAAAATTAAAACGGAAACAAAATAATCCCGAGCAACAAGCCCAAAAATCAAAAATGGTTGAAAATCAAACAGGCGCAACAACTCTTGGACAGCAATTATACGCTATTATTCAACTAAAAAATAAAAAAGAATACAAAAATAAAGATAACGCAGCATAATTAATAGTTACACCTCTTAAAATAAGCTTGTAAAATGCTTATATATAGTATAAAATTACTACAAGGAAGAGGTGTATTATGAAAACTATTGAAGGTCTATTAACTACTCAGGGCGAAAGATTTTGCATCATATTAGCAAGGTTTAATGATTTTATTGGCAGTAAATTATTAGACGGTGCAATTGATGAACTTCAACGTCATGGGGTAGATAACGAAGATATTGATGTTATTCGTGTTCCGGGTGCATTCGAAATTCCTGTTGTTGCCAAAAAATGCGCAAAATCAGGTAAGTATAGCGCAATTATTACTCTTGGCGCAGTTATTAAAGGTTCTACATCACATTATGATTATGTATGTGCTGAAGTCAGCAAAGGTGTTGCATCTGTTTCACTGGAAACAGAAGTACCTGTTATATTTGGTGTGCTTACAACTGATAACATTGAACAAGCTATTGAAAGAGCCGGAACAAAAGCAGGTAATAAAGGTGCAGATGCTGCTAAATCTGCTATCGAAATGGCTAATTTAATGAAAGCATTAAATTAAAATTACGTTGAATTATGGTTTAAGAGGTGTTTATTATGTCCGAAATAATTACAGAATATCGCAATGAGAACACAAAAGATATCGATTTACTTTCAACAATTGATATCGTTCATAAAATGAACGAAGAAGATAAAATCGTTGCAAAAGCTGTAGAATATGAATCAGAGAATATAGCAAAAGCTATTGATATCATATCAAAACAGTTTTTACAAGGCGGGCATCTTATTTATTTTGGGGCAGGAACTTCGGGCAGGCTTGGAATTTTAGATGCATCTGAGTGCCCTCCGACCTTTAGTGTTGAGCCTGATATGGTTCAAGGTGTTATTGCAGGCGGATATGACGCACTGAGATTTGCGGTAGAAGGCGCTGAAGATAACTATGATGCAGGCTATGAAGATGCCAAAATTCTTACCGATAAAGATGTGGCAGTTGTTATATCTGCGAGCGGAAATCCTAAGTATTTACTTGGTGTTCTTGCATACGCAGAAGAAATCGGTTGTAAAACAATTGGTATAACCTGCAATTCAGAAGGTAAAATAGTGGAAGAAGTTGGAACTTTAATCTGTGTTGAAGTCGGACCTGAAGTCATTGCAGGCTCAAGCAGGTTAAAAGCCGGCACTGCTCAAAAAATGATTTTGAACATGCTTTCAACAGGTTCAATGATTAAAATTGGTAAGACTTACGAAAATTTTATGATTGATTTGAAAGCAACAAACGAAAAGCTTAAAGACAGAGCTATAAGAATTGTAGCAGAAATTGCAGAGGTAAATGTAGCACAAGCTTTTGAAACTTTACAAAAATCCGATTGGAAAATTAAACCTGCAATTGTTGCTCTTGTTAAAAAAGTCTCTATTGATGAGGCAAATACAGAATTAAGAAAATATCACGGTGTATTAAGACGTGTCTTGGGAGAAGTTAGAGCATGAAATTAACAGTATTAGGTCCGGGCTGTTGGGGACTTACCCTTGCTTGGTTATTAACAGATAATTTTGATGAAGTATGTGTTTGGGGTAGAACAAGTGATTTAAATGAAGAATTAATAAAAAACAAACATTGTTCTAAACCGTTAGAAGTTCAATTGAAAGATAAAGTTGAAATAACTGACAATTTGGAAGCTGCAATAAAAAATGCGGATATAATTCTTTCTGTTGTTGCAACAAGCGGTGTCAGACCTGTGTGCGAACAATTGAAATCGGCAGGAATAAAGAAAGACCAAATCATTGTTAATGCTTCAAAAGGTATCGAATTGGGAACTTTGAAAAGAATGTCCGAAGTTATTTTAGACGTTTTACCTGAACAAAAACTGGCTATTTTATCAGGTCCTACTCTTGCAAAAGAAGTTCTTATGGGTAAACCAACTGCCGCTTCAGTTGCTTGTGAGGACGAAGAAACAGCAAAGTTTGTCCAAAAGTTATTAAATGTATCAGGAAAATTCAGATTATACACAAACACTGATGTTATTGGTGTAGAGCTTGGCGGAAGTTTAAAAAACGTAATAGCTATTGCTTCAGGTTTCGCTCACGCTATGGATTTGGGCGATAATTGTATGGGTACTTTGTTGGCACGTGGTATGGCAGAAATTGTCAGAGTCAGTGTAAAACTTGGCGCTAATCCTTCTACACTTTACGGACTTTCAGGCATGGGTGACTTGATTGCTACTTGTTCAAGCCCTATGTCAAGAAACTATACAGTAGGTTCTATGCTTGGGAAAGGGAAAAAGATTGATGATATTTTGGCTGAACTTGGCTCTGTGGCAGAAGGTGTCAAAACATCAAAAGCCGTTTGTGATTTAGCTCAAAAATTAGGTGAAGAAGTACCTGTATCAGCAGCTATATATGAAGCTGTTTATACTGATATTACCCCTGAACAAGTATTGTCTAAGCTTATGAACAGAAAATTAAAAAGTGAAGATGTATACAGATAAATTATAGATTAGAGGCAAAGCCTCTAATCTATAATTTACTTAAGAACTTTCTGATAATGTTCGTTAATATATTCAGTTAAATCTCGTCCTTTTAATTCGTTAATTGTTTGCATATATTGTTTACTAAGAATTTCATTTATATTTTTAGGTAAAATTACATCAAAAACCTCTGAATTTAATTCTTTTTCGGGAGAATTTTTTACATATTCTATTACGGCATCAAGGTTTGCGTGAGTCCAATTGTTGCAGGTATACTCATCCATACTTTGCTGAGGTTTGTTTAAAAATACTACATTTTTCGAATCTAACCCCAAATGTTTAAGTAATCTTTCATGACAATCTTTAATTTCAGGATAAGTTTCAGGTATAGAATCTAAAATATAATACTTATCTTTATGATAAACTATACCGACAGTGTGTGTCCCTTCATTTCCATTTTGACCAAACGATTTGTCTGTAATAGTAAATCTGCCAAAACCTCTTTCTTTTACTTTATCCAAAGATTTTTGAATACTTTTTATATTTGCTGCATCTGAAAGTACGACCGGAGGAAATGTAACTAAACCCTGTTCTTTTGTTTTTATCCAACTCAATGCCATTTGGTTATCAAATCGCCTTTGAATACCTGCTGCACTACAAACTCCAAAATAATCAGTCGCATTAGAATATCTGTTTAATTTCGGATAAATTTTTGCGTTGATAATACCCTTTTGAACACCTGCAATACAATCATTTGCAGTTTTTGAAATTTGAACAATTTTTTGAGGGACAGAGGCTTGTTCAACTTCTTTTTTTATTAACTTATATACTCCGGGGGTATCTGTTTTTACTAATTGGTTAATCGTTACCACTAACACTTCTCCATTTTCAGAGCATAGTTCTACACTTATATAAAAACACTTTATTCAAAAAAATTGCTACAAATAACACAGATTTATCATATTACTAATATTTCTCTTATATTTACCCCCCCTACATTTACCACCTAAATTTACCCCCCCCCATTCATTTATACTAAATTTTTGATAAATAATTGTACAACAGATGATTTTCTGATATTATTTTTGGTATGACGAAGGTTGCAAAAGAAGAGAATATAAATCTAAAAGAATATTCCGATTTAATCGAAACAGTTTCGAAAGTAGAATTTTCGAAAGTATCTTCTTACGGTTTGATTGAATATCCTGAAATAGTAAACCTTGCAACCCACACAATCTATTTAGTTCTCAAAAACGGTTCAGCAGAATTATACAATAATGCATATCTGACTAAGGCTATCAAATGGGAAATCCGAAACGAAATCAGAAGAAGATATCGTTGGTACACCATGAAAAATACGCAACCTGTCAATTCGTCCGAAGTCAGAGAAGTTGTTTATAAAACTATTGTATCCGTTGAGGCAATGGCTGAGGCAGAAAACCCTGTTATTGTCAAAGATACATCAATGACACCGTCTGAACAGGCTGAATTTGATGAGCTTAAAGAAAGAATAAAAGAAGCTATCAAACACTTACCTGAGAGAGAAAAAGCTTTAGTAGAAGCAAAATTCTTTCAGGACAAAAAACTTAAAGAAATATCGGATGAATTCAACATATCACAATCCAGAATATCAAGAATTATCCAAAATGCTTTGAAAAAAGTAAGAAAAGAGCTAAACAAACAAGAATATTAATATTCTTAAAATTATAGGGGAAAATATCGTGATGGATAAAGGCATAACAGGAGTATGTTTTGGCGACGTTGAACTTGCTGACAATACAATATCTAAAGAATTTCTACGTAATGAAAACATCGGATTACCGCAAATGAGTGAACTTGAAGTTTTAAGACACTACAAAGAAATGAGTGATAAAAATTTCTGTGTAGAAACAGGAATGTATCCTTTAGGTTCTTGTACAATGAAATATAACCCTAAAGTGAACGAACTTATGGCATCTCTTGAAGGTTTTGCAAATCTTCATCCATTAGCATCTGATGAAGATTCTCAGGGTGCATTAGAGCTTATGTATAAACTTCAGGAAGCTCTGAAAGTTTTGACAGGTATGGACGCTATAACACTTCAGCCTGCAGCAGGTGCTCATGGTGAATTTTCAGGCATGCTGGTTATTAAAAAATATTTTGAAGTTAAAGGCGAAAACAGAACAAAAGTTATTGTTCCTGATTCCGCACATGGTACAAACCCTGCAAGTGCTTCTATGGCAGGTTTTGAAATTATTGAAGTAAAATCTGATGACAGAGGTCAGGTTGATATTAATGATTTAAAATTATTACTTGAAAATCAAGGTTCTGATATAGCTGCAATAATGATGACCAACCCTAATACGGTAGGTATTTTTGAAGAACAGGTTTTGGAAATTTCAAAACTTATGCATGAAAACGGTTCATTATTGTATTATGACGGAGCTAATCTGAACGCAATTATGGGATATTCAAACCCTGCAATTATGGGATTTGATGTGTGTCACATCAACTTACACAAGACTTTTTCAACTCCTCACGGTGGCGGTGGCCCGGGAGCAGGACCTATCGGTGTTGTTGAAAAACTGAAGGATTATTTACCAAAACCGACGATTGAATTTGATGGTGAAAAATATTACAGGAACTACGATTTACCAAACAGTATTGGTAAAGTTCGTTCCTTCTATGGTAATTTCGGAGTGCTGGTAAGAGCCTACACATATATTCTTATGATGGGTAAAGACCTCAAACACGCAACAGAAGATGCTGTATTGAACGCAAATTATTTGATGAACAAATTAAAAGATGTTTACGATATGGCGTATAATGAAAAATGTATGCATGAGTTTGTTATATGCGGAGAAAAACAAAAAGAACAAGGTTCTTCTACCCTGCATATTGCAAAAAGACTTATGGACTACAAAATTCATCCGCCAACGGTTTACTTCCCGTTGATTGTTCACGAAGCAATTATGGTTGAACCAACCGAATCTGAATCAAAAGAAAGATTGGATAACTTTGTAGAAGTTATGCTTAAAATTGCAGAGGAAATTAAACAAAATCCTGAAATGGTTAATTCAGCACCTCATAATGCACCAATTAAAAAGGTTGATGAAACGCTTGCTGCAAGAAAACCTGATTTAAATTATGCAAAAAAGTAAACTATAATTTAACGAATAATTATGAGTTTAAGCTGATAAACATAGTAAAATTATTTATTTTCTTTTGATATATCTAAAATCAGCTCATCAGAAAATTCTATAGGAACACCGATTTCTTTTTCAAGACTTGCTGCTGCAACATTATAGTTCAACATTGCATTATAGAAATCCAAACGTGCGTTTAGATAAGTATTTTCACCATCTTTTAGCTCAATTGCATCCCCGACACCTGCTTTGTATCTTCCGGTAACTTGTCTGTATTGTTCTTTCGCCTGATCAAGAGCAAGTTTTGCAATTAAAATCTCTTGTTTTGCTGTTTGCAAATCAATATAGTTTTTCTTAACGTTCAGATAAACAGTGTGTTTTGCATTTTCATATTCTGCTTCGCTTTTTTTCAAAGATGCTTTTGCTTCGTCAACTTCTTTTTTAACTCTCATCAGGTTAAGATTTGAATAGCTGAGAGCTGCACCAAATTGAGCAGAATACATATTATATTTGTTTCCAAGACCATTGCCGTAGCCTGCAAAAATACCTATATCAGGTGTGAAATCACGACGTTTTGCTCTCAAATTCATTTTTGCTGCATCAACACTTTTCTTTGCTGCAATCAATTCGGGGCGAACATCAAATGCAGTATTTAAAGCATTTTCTACATCATTTTTATAATCATTTAAAAGCAGTTGATCTGATAATTCATAATTTGTATATTCAGGTATCCCCATAATTCTTGATAATTGAACAAGCGCAATTTCTAAAACACTCTTTGCTTTTACTAAATTTAACTGGGCTTTACCCAAGTTGTATTCAGCAGTAACAACATCAATTTTTGCTTTTTTACCGATATTATAGAATCCCCAAGCCTGAGCGAGCTGAAGTTCATAATCTTTCACGGTATCTTCATAAACGTGAACCTGTGCCTGTGCAAAAAGAACATTATAATATGTTGTTTTGATATCATAAATAACTGTATTTATAGTTTCTTTTGTGTCAGCCTGTTTTGCTTCATACATTCTTCTGACCATATCGGCAGTCGCTTTTGTTTTACCAAAATCAAACAACATCATTTCACCTGAAATATTTGGGATATATCCCATAGTTACATATTGACTGCCGCCACCGACAACATTTTTAGAATATGTTTGACCTGATCTTTCGATATCAATTCCTGCACTTATTGTCGGGAAGAAATTTGCCCAAGCCTGACCGATTTTAGACTTATAAACTTCTTCATCACATAAATATGCACGTATTGCAGGATTATATTTTATTGCAACATTCACACAATCAGAAAGAGAAAATACTCTGTGAACATCATTAGTGTACTCACTTTGTACTTCTGTATCAGCTTTTTTGTTATTTTTTTTATCCTTTTTTAATTTTATAATATGCCGTTCTTGTTTTGCGTTATTGTTATTCTTGTCAACTTCAACAATTGCGTACGCAATATTAGAAGTCATTGCAACAACACACATAACTATTATCCCGACTAAAATTTTTATTTTATTAAATCTCATCATCTTCTCTCTTATTAAAGTATTTATCAACTATATCCTGAATAATTACGTAAAATGCAGGAGTCATAACAGCACCGATAGTTGCTGCCGTAATCATACCGCCGATTACTGTACAACCTACTGAAATACGGCTGTTTGCACCTGCTCCTGATGCGAATAGCAACGGTAAAATACCCAAGATAAATGCTGCTTCCGTCATCATAATAGCTCTGAATCTCAAGTCTGCCGCTTTAATTGCTGCATCTTCAATATTCAAACCATGTTTTTCGTGTTCAACCTTCGCAAATTCTACAATCAGAATTGCCTGTTTTGCTGCCAAACCAATCAGAGTAATCAACCCGACTTGTGAATATAAATCTAACGATTGTCCCATCATCAATTGGAATATCAAAGCTCCGACTACCGCAACAGGTGATATCAACAATACTGCAACAGGAATCATCCAACTTTCATAAAGTGCAACTAAGAACAGATAAACAAACAATAGCGCAAGTCCGATTACAAGACCTGTTTGTCCTGATGATTCTTTTTCCTGACGAGATGTTCCTGACCACTGATAAGTATAATCTCTGGTTAAATACTTGTCAGACAATTTTTCCATCGCCTTCATAGCATCCCCTGAGGATTTTCCGCTTGCCTGCATACCTTGTATCTGAACCGAACGGAACTGATTAAATCTTGTTATGGATACCGCACCGGTTGTTTGTTCAGGTTTTATTACAGTCATAATAGGAACCATGTTCCCTTTTGTATTTGCGACTCTGATTTTTTCCAAATCTTCTATTTTGTTTCTGTAATCGCCTTCAGCCTGCATAAATACTCTGAAAACTCTGCCCAGCTTATTGAAATCGTTCACGTAAGAATAAGATAAGGTTGATGCTAAAGTATTATGTAACTCTGCAATATCTATACTTTGAGCCAATACTTTATCATAGTCAATATTCAGAATATATTGAGGAACATTCGCCTGAAATTGGGTATAAACACTAGACAAACTGCTATCTTCATTTGCTTTTTCAATGAAAGTATTTGCAAACTTAGATAAATCTTGTACCGTATCATTTCCCGTGGACAGTAATTGATATTCAAAACCGCCCATTGTACCTAAACCGTCAATTGCAGGAGGCGAGAAGGTGAATACAGATGCTTCCGTAATATTTGCGGAACGCATATTTATTTCATCCATTATTGCCGTATGTGACATATTAGTCGATCTGCCTGTGACAAATCTGAATATCCAACTGATAGGGTTAACTTTTCTTTCACCCCATTCTTTCAACTGAATAACAACTGTCGCTTGGTTAGATGGTCCCATACCGCCAAAGGCAATAATTCTGTCTTTATCGACACCGTCAATATCTTCAATCATTTTTGTAAATTTAACAACAACATCTTCTGTTCTGTTTAAAGATGCACCATCAGGCAGAGTTATTGACGTTACCAAAATCCCTTGATCCTCATCAGGTATAAATCCTGTAGGAATTATTTTGAATAATCCTAACATCAATACGATTATGGAAACATAGGTAATAATAGTTAGTTTTTTATCAAATACGAACTTTTTGACGTATTCAAGATAAAATTTGGTTAATAAATCAAATTTTTCGTTGAAATATTTTAAGAATTTCTGAATTTCAACATCTATATCCGCAAGAATTTCAGAAACTGCTTGAGGTAATTTTATTTTCTGCTTTTTCTCTTTCAATAATATTGAGCATAGCGCAGGAGAAAGAGTCAACGCACATATTGCAGAGAATGAAATTGATGCCGCAATACAAACGGCAAATTGTTTATACATAGTACCTGACAGACCTGTCATAAAACACATTGGAACGAATACGGCAACGAGAACTGCAGCCATTGCAACAAGTGAACCGCCAACGTCATGCATTGTTTTTTGGGTAGCTTCAACCGCATTCATACCCTCTTCTTCCATGTGCCGTTTAACGTCTTCTATTACAACAATCGCATCATCTACAACGACAGCAACGGCAAGAACCAATGCAAACAATGTTAATAAGTTAAGTGACATTCCAAGCATTTTTAAGGCAATAAATGTACCTATGAGTGATACAGGAATTGCGACACAAGGAATTAGTGTTGCGTAATAATCTCCCAAAAATGCAAAGATAACCAAGATTACGATTAAAGAAGTTAAAAGAATTGTAAACTCAACTTCGTCCATTGATTCAGTAATGAAGATTGCGTTATCCATCATTGTTTTAATCTGTAATGAATCAGGTAAAGTTTTGTCGAGTTTTTGCATTTCTTTGTTAACGGCTTCTACAATTTCAATAGTATTCGCCCCAGGGAGCGGCATTACCTGAATCAGTACGGCAGGTTTTGTATCAACTAAACCGAATAAAGAATATGATTTTGCACCCAATTCTACTCTTGCAACATCTTTTAATCTGATTTTTGAACTGTCAGAATTTGAGCGAATAATAATATTTCCAAATTCTTCAGGTGTAGATAATCTGCCTTTTGTCAAAAGTGATAATTGCAAACTTGCAGGTTTATCTGTCGGAAGAACACCTAATGCACCTGTTGAGAGCTGTACATTTTGGTTTCTTATAGCATTTTGAATCTCTGTTACAGATACCTTGTAACTTGTAAGTTTTGCTGGATCAAGCCAAATTCTCATACTGTAATCGTCAGCACCGAAGATATTAACTTCGCCGACACCATTGATACGTTTAATAGCATCTTTGATATAAATATTTGCATAGTTTGTCAGGTCTAATTGACTCCATGATTCATTCTCAGAAGATAGATTAAGAATAATAGCACCAATACCGCCAACTTGGTTTTTTGCGGTAATCCCCTGTTGTATAACCTCTTGAGGAAGCATTGACTGAACCTGTTGGAGTTTGTTTTGAACATTCATAAGGTTAACATCATTATTAGTTCCTGTTTTGAAATAAATATTCAAACTGTATGCATTATCATAACTTGTTGAGGACATATATATCATATCCTGAACCCCGTTAAGTTGTGATTCAAGCATTGATGCAATAGAGGATTCTATAACCGATGCACTAGCCCCCGGATATGATGCCGAGATAGTAACCTGAGGTGGTGTAATATTCGGATATTTTTCCTGTTGCAATCCAAATAAACATATAGAACCTAATATTACTATTAATAATGATATTACAACTGCAAAACGAGGTTTTTGTATGAAAAAGTATAAATCTTCTTTTTTAATTGCCATTATTCAAACCTCATTTTTTCTCAATCTTTTTTTCTAATTCAAATTTGAATGGTTTAGTTTTCAGTTTTTGTCCTGATTTATAAACATTCTGAATACCCTGCATTACAACTTTATCATTGTAATCAAGCCCGCTTTCAACTATCCAGCAGTTATTATAGCTTTCTTTAACTACAACTTCTTTTTTTACAGCTTTGCCGTTTTTAACAGTCCACACATAATATCCTGTGCCGACATCTGTTTTTGTTGCAGATTGCGGAATTAACATAACCTTCATAGATTTGTTAACTCTTATAATAATGTTTACATAATCCCCGGGAACCAAAAGTTCATTTTTATTATCAAAAAGGGCTCTCATTGTAACTGTTCCGGTATCTTCATCAATCTTGTTATCAACAAATTCAATTTTACCTTCTGATTCATATATAGAACCATCCGCTAATTTTAATAATACTGATACAGTTGTACCATCGTCTTTATTTGCAAGATAATATCTTTTTAATTCAATAAAATCACTACTTTTCAGAGGAAATACAACTCTCATCGGGTTAGTGCTGTATATCTGTGCAATCACACCTGAATTAGGTGTTACATAGTTTCCGACTGAAACGATACATTTACCAATTCTGCCGTTCATTGGTGATGTGATATTTGTATAGCTCAAATCCAATCTTGCTTTAGATAGTTGTGCTATAGAGCCGTCAAGTGCTGCTCTGCTTCAGTTACGGTCAGTTAGCTTGTTGTCATAATATTCTCTGCTGACCAAATCTTCTTTCAATAGCGCTGCTGCACGTCTGTAATCTATCTGAGAATTTTTATATACGGCAGTGTTTTCATTTACCGTTGCCCTTGCAGTCTTTGCTGCAAGAATGTACTCAGTCGGCTCGATTTGGAACAACTTTTGTCCTTTTCTGACTCTGTCGCCTTCTTCAAAATATTTTTGTTGAAGCCATCCGCTTACTCTGGCAATGATATCTACTGATAAAGCAGCTTCTACTCTGCCTGTTGTTTCGTGTTCAGGATATATATCCATTTCCATAGGATTTGCAACTTCTACCACTTGCGGTTGTGACATCGCTATCGCTGATATTATGCTTACTGCCGTAGTTTTTAATTGATTAAAAAGTATCGGCACAATTATAATTGCCAAAATGACAGTAATAGTCCTTGTTTTCTTTGACTTCCAATCTATTTTCATACTCTTCCTAACATAAATTAAATACTAAACTTTACAACAGAATATCACATGTATATTATTGCTTACAACTTTGTTAAAAAAAAATAATAATAACAATATAAATAGGATTATTTGTATTTTATGCAATTAAAATTATTTATTTGTGTTTTTCTTTACTCTATATCTTGATTTATAATCCTGATATTTTATTTTAAATTCCAAATCTTCATCTTTGTTTCTGTGGCTATATTTGTGTTTCACAAATTTTACATCATGCAGTTGAATTACACTCGTTGAAATATTTGAGCAGTGAGCGGATATTCTTCTTAAATCTGTTAATAAATCAGAATACAAAAATCCTGTATCAATAGAACACAATCCTTCTTTTAATCTTTGAATGTGATTATTTTTTGCTCTGCGAACACCTTTTTTGATTACTGCATCTAATGGTTCTATTTTAGTCGCTAATTCAAGATTATCCGATTTATAAACTTCAAATGCCATATAATATATTTCTTCCACAGCATTAACAATAGTTTTTAATTCATCAATGGCTTCATCGGATAACTTTTTCTCAGACTCATTAAATTTTTTTGCTACTTTCAAAATATTACTTGCATGATCTCCGATTCGCTCAAATTCACCAATTGCCAAAATCAATTGTGAAACTTTATTACCATCTTCCTCTGTTAAATCTTTACTGGAAAGTTTAACCAAAAATGAGTCAAGTTTATCTTCATAAGAATCTATATTTATTTCATTTTGTTCAATTTCTTCTGCCATTCTTTCTCTGAAAGTTTTTAGCATCTTAGCCGAATTAATAAAATTAAACTGTGCCAACTCTCCCATTTCTATTGTTTTTGCATAACACTCGGATATTGCAACCGTAGGAGATAATAGCAATCTTTCATCAAGAATGACCGTTTTATTTGAGGTGTTTATATTTTCAGGAATGTATTTTATTGCGAGTTTTTCAATCACTTTAGAGAACGGGAATAATATAAAAGCAGCTACTACATTAAATATGGAGTGGAAAACCGCTATCCCGAACGGGTTTATATTTGTACTTAAAAATTTTAAATGCAAGAAATATTGAACAAATAATAAGACAGGTAAAAATATACAAACCCCTAATATATTGAATATAATATGTACTCCTGCAACCCGTTTAGCATTTGTAGTTACCCCAATACTTGCAAGTATTGCAGAAATACACGTACCTATATTTTGACCTAATATAATAGGTATTGCAGCAGCCCAAGTAACACTTCCGTTTAAGGATAATGCTTGTAATATACCTACAGAGGCTGATGAACTTTGGATAATCATAGTAATAACTATACCTGCAACTAAACCTAAAATAGGATTAGAAAAGGCTGTCATCATATTTCTGAACTGAGGAATGTCCGATAATGGAGCCATTGATTCCGACATAAATACCATCCCTGTCATAAGAATTGCAAACCCGATTAGGACAGAGCCAGCATTTTTACGCCTGTTACTTTTTGACATCATAATCATACAAATTCCGATAAATGCAAGAATCGGAGAAAATGATTCAGGTTTCAATAATTTAAAAAACCAGCCGGCACTTTCTTGAATAGCGGTTAAACTTAAAATCCAAGCTGTAATAGTCGTACCAATATTTGCCCCCATTATTACAGATACTGTTTGGGACAAATTCATTATCCCCGAATTAACAAGCCCGACTAACATAACCGTAACGGCAGATGAAGATTGAATTATTGCAGTAATCCCTGCACCCATTACAAAACTTTTAAACGGGTTTGAGGTCATTTTTTTTAGTAACTGTTCTAACTTACCCCCTGCTATTTTTTCTAATCCCTGCGACATTATTGAAATCCCGTACAGGAAAAATGCCAATCCGCCAATTAACGTAAAAATTGAATATATGTCCATAATTTATTTCCTTTATTTAAATTTATCCCTCAATAAACCTTCCTCTTACTTTCAATATAAATAAAAAATATTAGTTTTTTGTTAGCAAAAGAGCCGACAGTTAATATAACTATCGGCCCAAAAATTTAATTTCCCATATACTTTGATAAAAAATACATACCAATCATTACAATTATCATAAATATTATTGCACTGAGTGCTTCTCCACCGGAATTTTCCGATGAGATTTCTTTTCTTTTTTCATTATTATTATCCACTTTTAGTATCTCCTTTTTTAATTTTTATCCTTTTAAAAACATAAAATACACATATAGCGCGCTTATAGCAAGCGAAATTCCTACTACAACAACTCCGTATTTCATGAATTGCATAAATTTTATCGGATGCCCTTCTTTTGCTGAATTTTCGGAAACTATTACATTTGCGGCAGCTCCTATCATAGTCATATTTCCGCCAAGACAAGCCCCCAAAGACAGGCACCACCACAGAGGTATAGCATAATCTACCCCCATAGTTTTTTGAATTTCAACAAGCATAGGCGACATTGTTGCAGTATAAGGAATATTATCAATTATTCCTGATATTATTCCTGATGCCCAAAGAATTAGCATAGATGTGGCGGTTTGAGAACCTTGTGTAACTTTTAATATCCATTCTGCCATAAGTTTTATTCCGCCTGATGCCTCAACACCGCCAATAATAATAAATAAACCGATAAAGAAAAATATAGTATTCCACTCTACATCCCGTAAAATATTTGTCGGTTTTTCAAATAAAAGTAATATACTTGCACCGACCATTGCGGCAACACATGTTTCTATATGAGTTACATCGTGTGTTATAAATCCTAATATCACCAATCCTAAGACAAACATTGAACGCAACATTAGCGCTTTATCAGTTATTGTTTTAGAGTTATCAATATTAGCTATTTGTGCCATTTTATCTTGTGTTGTTTTTAAATCTTTTCTAAATAAGAATGACAAAAAGACTATTACCGTAGCTAAAATCATAGCTATAACAGGGGTTAAAACTTTTATAAAATCCATAAAAGAAAACCCTGCGGCGCTGCCTATTATAATATTCGGAGGGTCGCCTATCAAAGTTGCAGTTCCTCCAATATTTGAAGCGAAGACTTCCCCGATTAATAATGGCAGCGGATTAAGCTCTAATTTCTTAGCAATAAAAAATGTTGTCGGCATTATTAAAATAACAGTAGTTACATTATCCAAAAATGCACTTGTAACTGCAGTGAAAATAGCCAATATTGAAAAAATTGCAATTGGTTTTCCTTTTGTAAGTTTTAAAAGTTCGTTTGCAATGAAATTAAATACCCCGCTTTTTGTTGTTATATTAACTATTATCATCATTGATACAAGCAAAAATATTACATTAAAATCAATAAAGTTTATAAAATAATTTGGGTTTAATCCATCACCTACTGTTTTATTTTGGCTAACCAAGCCCAATAACAGAGTTGCACCTGCTCCCAGCAAGGCAACCGTAACTTTTGGCACTTTTTCAAGCGCAATAAAAATATATGAAATAATCAATAGTGCAGCGGATATTGCAACACTATTTTCTATTATAAAATTTGCTATCATATTTCCCCTCTTGTTAATTTATATTCCTTTTATTTGCCCCAATAGCACAAGCTATTGCCAGTGCAATTTCCGCATCATTGTTTGTGTTTTTTTGTATTTTACTTGTTTTCTTTGTTTCACTTATATCTTCCGGAAAGTATTTGTTTATTATACTTATTACTTTTGCTGAAAGATTCATCGCAAAAATCATAATAATCAAGAAAACAAATACCGTAGACATCCCAATAATCATAAGTGTGAAACCTACATTTAGCGTTTCCATTATGTGTTCTCCTTATTTTGTTCAAAATTTGTATGTGTGTTTATATACACAACAAAATTAACAGATACAGTGCTTTTTTTTTACAACACCTTTTCTGCTAAAATATAAAAATTTATGCTTATTTTACTAAGGAGCTCTTGTATAAATCGCATTCTTTAAATTTTGAGATATTTTATGATTTATGCGATTTAAGTTTAGGTTGTTTTTATCTAATACACAATTATTAAAAACATAACTGTCAAATATTGGTCTATTTGCCAAAGTTAAACCAAGACTATCGTTTTTATTGAATTGATTTGTTATTTCATAACGATTTTGGTTATTAGAAACTATATAATAATATTCTTCTTTTTGGCTTGCAAATGTTATATCTGATTTTTCAGCGGAAATATAACTATATGATTGATTATATTCGTTAGCAGTGCTATATGCAAAAGAATTGTTTGAACTAATAAATGTCAAACAAAAACATATAAATATGAACATTGCTTTAAAAATGTTTTTCATAAAAAAATCATAACATAAATACATAAATAAGATTAGTAATTATATATAGTAGTACATAATAAATATTAGGGGTAAATATAAATTTATTTCTTAATTCCCATTTTAATGCAGTCGGTCTTTAAGTATAAGCCGACCCTTTCGGAGTAATCCGCAGATGTTATGTTTCATTCAATGAAAGTCGTCTTTTAGACTTT
>OMPX01000114.1 GCA_900313115.1 uncultured bacterium | reverse complement strand
AGTCGAAAATATATATTCAAGTTTGGAATCTTGAAAAGAAAGAAGGTAACAATGAAAGACGGAATTCATCCAGATTATAAAAAAACTGTTATCAAATGTGTATGCGGTAACGAAATTGAAACAGGATCTGTAGCAGAAAATATTACAGTTGAAATTTGTAACAACTGTCACCCATTCTACACAGGTCAACAAAAAATCCTTGACTCTGAAGGTAGAGTTGAAAGATTCAATAAGCGTTACGGTAAAAAGAACTAATAGTTTTCAAACGTTAAGATTTTACAAAAAGAAAAAGAGAGGCTATGCATTTTTGTTTGCCTCTTTTTTTTATTAAAGAATTTTTTGGGAGAAATATATGAGCATTCAGGCAGTATCTAAATACAGCTCATTTAAAACAAGAATAAAGAAAGACTACAGAAAAATAAAATTTTCGAAGTCTGAAGCCGAGTATTTAAATAAATATAAAACAGAAGCTGATTATGCCGACAAAAAACCATTGCTGTGGGGAATGAAGCGTGCGGTTGATATACTTAGCGGTGCATTTGGAATGATTGTTTCGGCACCTATTTTGTTGGTATCGGCAGTTGCAATAAAGCTGGATAGTAAAGGTCCTGTCCTGTTTAAGCAGAAAAGAATCGGAAAAGACGGAAAACCGTTTAATATATATAAACTGAGAACAATGTACGATGATAAAGCTAATGACGGATATAATGTTATATCACCTGATGACAAAAGGATAACAAAAGTGGGGAAGGTGCTTAGAAAATACAGTATAGACGAATGCCCACAATTCTATAATATATTTAAAGGTGATATATCTTTAATCGGACCAAGACCAATTACTGAATATGAACATAAAAAGGCTCACGATTTTCCCGAATTTGCAGGCAGATATGCTGTAAAACCGGGGGTAAAACTTAAATATGGAAAGAATCTTGAATCTAAAAAAAGATTTTTCGTTGAAAAAGAATATATTCAAAATTGGAGTCCTAAGAAAGATATTAATACATTATTCAGTATCGTGAAAGATGTTTTAAATGGTAATAATTATTAAAATCTTGTGTTCTTTGAATATATATATTAAAATAGTATAAACGTAAATTTTAAGGGAGAGTATATCGTGGAAAATAAACCAATTGTAAAACTAATATCAAAACCGCAAAATTTGTTAAAGACTATCTATACGGCTTGCAGAACTTGTTATAGCGCCGATAGTCCTATAAATATATATAACAGCACAGATGATGAAGAAAAAATGTTAAAGTTAATTAACCGTGTAATTTCTTCAGGGCATTATTCAACTATTGAACACGTTCAGGTTAGTTTTGCAATATCAAATGTATCAAGAGCATGTACTCACCAGTTAGTCAGACACAGACACATGTCTTTTTCTCAAAAATCTCAAAGATATGTTAAAGAAAAAGGACAATTTGATTATATTATTCCGCCTACAATCGAAAAAAATCCTGAATTGAAGGCTAAATTTGAAGAGTTTATGGGTGAAATTTCTAACAAATATCTTGAATTTACAGAAGCAGGTATTCCGGCGGAAGATGCAAGATTTGTTCTCCCTAATGCCTGTGCAAGCTCAATTGTGGCAAGCTTAAATTTAAGAGAACTTATTCACTTGGCTAATCTTAGATTATGTACAAGAGCTCAGTATGAAATAAGAATGATGACAAAAGCTATGTGCGAAGCACTTATCGCAGAAGAACCTTGGCTTAAAGATTATCTTGTTCCAAAATGCGTAAGACTCGGTTATTGTGATGAAGATAAATCTTGCGGTAGAATGCCTAAAAAAGAAGAATTTCTCGGTATTGGGGTAAATGTGTAAATAAAAATGATTACATTTGACTATCTGACCCTAAAAGCATTTTTTGAAGAAAACAAAGATTTCTTTTGTGGGGCTCGTCTGCAAAAAATTCAACAGCCGACAAGACGTGATTTTGTTCTGTCAATAAGAGGATTTGAGACCAGAAAATTATATATAAATATTGATCCTCAGGTGTATCATGTTTGTTTTTTGTCGGAAGAATCGTACGAGAAAAGAAATATAACTATTCCGCAAAAACCGCCGATGTTTTGTATGCTTTTGAGAAAATACTTAGAAGGTTTTAGAATATCAGGTGTAAATGTTCCTCCGTACGAGAGAATATTTGAGATATTTTTTGAGTCATATAATGAGTTAAATGAAAAGATTAAACTCTGTTTAGCGATTGAATTGATGGGTAAATACTCTAATGTTATATTATACAACTGCGATACTAAAATAATCATAGGTTGTGCACATAATGTCGGTTCAGAAAAAAGCAGAGAGCGGGAATTATCAGGAACTATGCCTTATGTTTATCCTCACAAGCAGGATAAATCTGACATATTAAGATATTTCGGCGATGTTCATTATGATTGTCTAAATGATGATTTTCTCGGGTTCTCAAAATCTTTGCAGGAACAATTAAAACGAAACAATGTTCCTTTAGAAAAAATTAAAAATTATATAGAATTAAAAGAGCCTTTATCTCCTGCAATTAATGACAAAGAATATTCTCTATATTCGGAGTTGTTACCAAATGCAGAAGGCTGCCTTAATGTTAACGATATGATTGATAAATACTTTTCTAATCAGCAGGAAATTATAATTAAAAGAGCTTTACGTTCAAAGTTAAGAAATATAATATATCCGCTTTATAAAAAAGAAAAGCTTTTGTCTGAAAAGTTAAATGGGCAATTAAATAAAAAATCGAATGCAACAAAGTATAAGAAATATGCAGATTTAATTTTGGCAAATTTGTTTCAAGCTTCTGATTATTCAAGGAATATAGCTGTTAATGACTGGGAAGATGATAGCAAAGAGTTAATAATACCTCTTGATGAGAAATTAACTTTAAAAGAAAATGCTAAAAAATATTATGAAATGTATTCCAAATCTAAAAGCGCCGTAGAACGGCTGCAGGAATTATACATAAAGTCGATTTCTCAATCAGAATATTTAGAAGGTATTTTGTATTCGATAGATAACGCAGACAGATTGTCTGATTTATTCGAAATTTTATCAGAGTGTGAAGAGCAGGGCTTTGTCAAAAAACGTGAAGAACAAAAGAAGTCTAAAGATATAAATATTATGACAGTTAATATAAACGGATACACTGTTTATGTTGGTAAAAATAATAAGCAAAATGATTTAATAGTATCAAAAATTTCTTCAGGTGAGGATTTATGGTTTCATTCTCAAAACTGTCCCGGCTCACATGTTTTGCTGAAACTGGAAAACGGTGCAGAACCGGATGATGATACTATATTGAAATGTTGTGAGCTTGCAAAAAAACATTCTTCTGCATCAGATGATACAAAAGCAGGTGTAATCTATACAAAGCGCAAGTTTTTAAAGAAACCGCCAAAGTCAAATTTGGGTTATGTCACTTATAAAAATGAACAAGAAATAATAGTTGAGTAATAACATAAAAAAATAAAACTCTCTAAAAAATAGAGAGTAGGTTGAGCATAGAGTATATTATGTAAGATAATCTTTAAACTGAAGTATATTGTTTTGTGTTCTTAATTTTTTTAATGCCTGACTTTCAAGCTGTCTTATCCTTTCTTTAGAAAAGCCCATCTCATGTCCTAATTGTTCCAGTGTCATATATTTGTGATTATTTAGCGAAAATCTGTGTGTGATAATTTTCTTTTCCCTATTATCAAGACTGTCAAATAATGAACTAATAACACCACTAATGCTGTCTTCTTCAACATAGGCATCCGGAGAATGATAGGTTGTATCTTGAATAAAATCGGATAACGACAAATCATCCGTAACTGGAGTTTCTAAACTTATTGGTTCATTGAAAATTGCTTTTTTTATACTTTCAAGTTTTTTCTCTGAAATATTTAACCGTTTACATAATTCTTCATTCGTCGGTTCTCTGTCTAATTCTATTGATAGACGAGTAAATTCTCTTTTATAACTTTTTATTTTGTCAATCATATGAACCGGAATACGAATTGTTCTGGAATGATTTGCTATTGCTCTTGATATAGTTTGCCGTATCCACCAAGTTGCATAGGTTGAAAATTTAAAATTCTTTTTATAATCAAATTTTTCTGCTGCTTTAAGCAAACCAAGAGCCCCCTCCTGCACAAGATCCATAAACAAAACACCATTTCCGATATAATGCTTTGCAACACTAATAACCAACCTAAGATTTGAATGAACTAATTTTTTTATTGCATATTTTTTTTCTTTTTTCGTACCTTCTGATATTAATCTTCCTAATCGCAACTCTTCCTCTCTTGATACCATTTTGGTTCTGCCTACATCCTTTAAATACATTTGAAGAATATCGTCATCAAATGCAACACAATTAAAAGTCTTAGGCTCTTCTGTAATATAATAATCCTCATTCATACAATCAACTTTATTTCTCATTTAATCCCTCTCTTAATTCCTGCTATTTATTTTGTATCTTTAACATTCATTGGCTTATTTGTATTACCCCTTAATATTTACCCCCAACATTTACCCCCAATATTTACCCCCCCCCAATATTTACCCCTATACTTTTAGACGATAAATTTGATAATTTGTTGCATAAATTGGGAATTATAGTAATAATAAATAATATGGATCCAATATATTTAAGAAAATTAAGAATAGGGGCTAATGAGCCGAGGCTGAGGCATCAAAATATTACCCCTAATGATGCTGATGTGCAAAAAAATCCCCAAACACAATCTGCTGAGGGGGAAAATATTGTGCATCAAAACTCGGAACAATCAGGAAAAAATACCAATTTGCGTACTCAATCAGAACAACTAATGCGAGATATGAGAGATGAAATGCTTTCACCAAAACAATTCAAAATGAATTATCTTGCCAGTATGGAAAGAGCGAGTTACGTAAAAAAAGTGATGAATCTTCCGGGAACATTGCCGGAATTACTAATTCAATTACAAAATCCGGAACTTGCAAAAGATGTCAAAAATGTAATGATGCAAGCTATACCAACCCCTGATTCTCAAAAAGATAAAAACAATGTAAAGGATAGTCTAACGGATAACCAAAACAATAAACAGACTGATTCAAATACAGAAAAGAATGCTAATAAACCTCAGACTAACGGATTTCAAGAAGTTCTTGTGAATGAAGAAAACAGAAAACAAGCAATATTAAAACACTATAACAACACTCCTGTGGCAGGGGCAGGGGTAGGGGTAGTGGTAGGGGTAAATAATGGTGTAAATGGGGTAAATGGGGTAAATACTCAGCAACAACCTCAAGCACAGCAACCTGTAATAAATAATCAAGGGGTAAATGAAACTCCACAAGCACAACAACCTATAGTAAGCAATCAAGTGGTAAATGATACTCCACAACCACAACAGCCTGTGGTAAACAATCAGCCACAACCGCCCGTTGTGAATAATCAGCCACAACCGCAAACGCAAGTACAACAACCCGTTGTGAATAATCAGCCACAACCGCAAGCACAACAGCCCGTTGTAAATAATCAGCCGCAAACACAAGTGCAACAGCCTGTAGTAAATAATCAACCAAAACCGCAACCACAACAGCCTGTAGCAAACAATCAGCCACAACCGCAACCACAACAACCTGCGGTAAATAATCAAGGGCTAAATGATACTCCACAGCCACAACCACAACAGCCTGTGGTAAATAATCAAAGGGTAAATGATACTCCACAAGCACAACAACCTGTAGCAAACAATCAAGGGGTAAATAATGCTCCTCAACCACAACAGACTGCGGTCAATAACCAAGTGGTAAATAATACTCAACAACCGCAACAACCTGCGGCATATACCCAAATAGTAAATGATACACCTCAACCACAACAGACTGCGGTCAATAACCAAGTGGTAAATAATACTCAACAACCGCAACAACCTGTGGCATATAGCCAAAATAATGCTCCTCAACCACAACAGTCTGCGGTTAACAACCATATAACAAATGATTCTTCACGGCAACCTGCACAACAACCAACCACAAATACTACTCCACAAGCTCAAAAACCTGTGGTGAATAATACTCAGCAACCACAAGTACAAAAGCCTGCAACAAATAATCCGCCAAAACAATCTGTTAACAAACCTGACACAACTAATAATCAAAATAACCACCAAATCAAGCCAAACAATAATGCTCCGACATTAAATGTAAAAATTGAACAAAATGAAATAATAAAACGTCCAATAATACATGAAGTACAACCACAAAAACCAAATATTAATAATGTATTAAAACATAATGACTTTAGATTTGATAATCGTATTGCGTTCGACAACAGCAGACAAATATTAGATGCAAGAATGCCTATCGATAACAGAATTGTACAGAATAATTTACCTCCGATAATTGAACACAGACCGATAATTGATGATAGATTTAACAGACATCACAAACCACATAAAGAACCAATAAAACCTCCAATTGAACCAAAATCAGAAACTAAACAAGCAGAAGCCGCTGCAAATTTATACGCAAATCTGTCGATGAACGATATGCAAAATCCAACCTTAACTCAAATGCGCCAAAGATTATCCGATGACGCTATTGAACTGCTATTTACAGGTTTGATTAATTTAAATGATCTTTCAAAAACATTAAAACACAATGGACAAGATGCTCGCTCAAAACTTATAATTGCAATGGCAAATGCTTCAAAACAAGGGATTGATAATTCTCAACTTGCAGGAACGATGAAAATGGTCTCTGAAAGTATGGCAGCTGAAGAAAACAATCCTGCATCAATTTTAAAAAACATTATAATGCTATATTTACCTTGGTATCCACTTCAAGAAGGTGTAGGTTTCAATCTTTCAATTGAAACTATGCCCGGCAGTTCAGATTTTTCATCTTTGCTTAAAGTTTTCATCCAAACTCGAAATTACGGTAATGTTAACGGTTCATTAGTATTATTAAGCGGTAATGCTGTTGATATGAATATTCAATGCAATGAAATCTTTCCAAAATCAGATTTACTTGAAAGAATGAAAGACGTAACTCAAAACCATTCAATTCAATCTAACATAACAGTTGAGCAAAGGGCTCAAATGGCTAACGAAATGGCTAATCAACAGGCAAAGGTAAATCTTTCATCAACCTATGAATTAAATCCGTTCTTATTACTAATGGCTCACTCATTTATTAAAAATACAATTATTATTGATAGCGGGGCTAAAATTTAAAATAAAATATTATATAAACTAAAGTCATTTTTATGAGAGGATTCGTTGCCTGCTCTAATACTTTCTTGTATAATCATTAATATTAAGAAACAATCAAGGAGAAAATATGAGAGAAGAGCTTTTATCAATAATTGAAAAAAACAGCAGAATTGATATAAAAGAATTAGCAGCAAGACTAGGTGTTGAAGAAATTGAAATAGCAAATGAATTAGAAGCCTTGGAAAGAGAAAATATAATCTGTGGTTATCATACTCTTGTTGATTGGGAAAAAACTTCTGTTGAAAAAGTTAACGCCCTGATAGAGGTAAGAGTTACTCTTCAAAGAGGACAAGGATTCGACAGAATAGCAGAAAGAATTTATAACTATCCTGAAGTAAAATCTGTTTATCTTATATCAGGCGGATTTGATTTATTAGTTTCGTTAGAAGAAAAGTCTCTTAAAGAGATTGCAGGTTTTGTATCAGACAAGCTATCCACTCTTGATAGTGTTTTGAGTACAGCAACACATTTCATTCTAAAAAAATACAAAGATCATGGCACTATTTTAGAAAAAAAACATGCTGATGAAAGAGAGGTAATTACTCCATGAGGAATATGCTCTCAGACAAAATAATCAATATAAAACCATCGGGTATCAGAAAATTTTTTGATCTTGTTTCTGAGATGGATGATGTAATATCGTTAGGTGTTGGAGAACCTGATTTTGAAACGCCTTGGCATATTCGTGATGAAGGAATCTATGCTTTTGAAAAAGGAAAGACTTTTTATACCTCAAATTCCGGTTTGAAAGATTTAAGACAAGAAATTTGTAATTATCTAAACAGAAAACTTGGTGTCAAATATGATTCACAAAACGAAGTTCTTGTTACGGTTGGTGGATCTGAAGCAATAGACATCGGTCTGAGAGCCGTATTAAATCCTGATGATGAGGTAATTATTCCTCAACCGTCTTATGTTTCGTATGAACCTTGTACCGTTCTTGCAGGCGGCAAACCTGTTACATTAAACTTAAAAGCAGAAAATGACTTTAGACTTACAGCGGATGATTTAAAAAAGGCTATTACAGACAAAACAAAAATACTTATTCTTCCTTTTCCAAATAACCCAACCGGTGCAATTATGGAAGAAAATGACCTTAAAGAAATTGCAAAAGTTATTATTGAAAAAGATATTTTAATTATGTCTGATGAAATATATTCAGAGTTAACGTATAAAGGGGAACATCACTCTATTGTTGAAATAGACGGAATGAAAGAGAGAACAATACTGATTAATGGTTTCTCAAAATCGTACGCAATGACAGGTTGGAGATTAGGTTATGCATGTGCACCAAAAGAAATCATAAAACAAATGACAAAGATTCATCAATACACAATCATGTGTGCTCCTACCATTAGTCAATATGCAGCAATAGAAGCTCTCAGAAATGGTGATGAAGACGTCAAAATGATGAAAGAATCATATAATCAAAGAAGAAGATATCTTATGAAAGCTTTTGAAGAAATGGGCTTAAAATGTTTTGAACCTTATGGGGCATTCTATGTATTCCCTTGCATCAAAGAATTTGGAATGACAAGTGAGGAATTTGCCACAAGATTATTACAAGAAGAACGTGTCGCAGCAGTTCCGGGAACTGCTTTCGGACTAAGTGGAGAAGGCTTCTTAAGAATATCTTATGCGTATTCTATTCATAATCTTAAAATAGCAATGGAACGACTTAATCGGTTCATTACAAAACTAAGAAGATAAATTTTTATCAATAAATTTAAGCATCTGAGTCAGAGCATTACCTCTGTGAGAAATTGAGTTTTTCCCATCTTCACTCATTTCTGCCAAAGTTATATCATATCCGTCAGGCATGAATATCGGATCATATCCAAAACCGTTTACACCTTTTCGCTCTTTTATTATCTGACCATGACATTCACCTCTTGTTGTATGGATAATATTTCCATCTTTATCAACAAGTGACATACAGCATACAAATTTTGCTTTTCTGTTCTCAACCCCATCTAATTCGGTTAATATACGTTTGATTTTTTCGTCTTGCGAACCTGCATATCTTGCAGAATATAGTCCCGGAGCACCATTTAAAGCATCAATACATAATCCTGAATCATCTGCAAGAGTAATATTATTAGACAGTTTTGCTCCTTCTCGTGCCTTTATTAAAGAATTTTCTTCAAATGTTTCGCCATCTTCAACAGGATTAAACCCTTTTTGTGCAGGAATAAAAATTATATTGTCGTACCCTAAAGATTTTACAATAGCGTTAATTTCAAAAACTTTATGTTCATTTCCCGTGCCTAATGTTATTTGCATATTAAACCTTTAATTTTCTCTCCACATACACTCTGCCAAAAATAATTCTTCACCTGATTGATTTATCAATCTGTGCAAAGTTGTCTTATCGTCTTTAAATTGAACTTGAGAAGTAAGTTTTTCTTCAAATTTTGCTTCTTTTTTAAACATCATATCTATAGTTTTAATTTGATTTTTATTCTTAAAATCAAAACTCAACGGTTCAAAAGCCCAAACAATATAGTTACCGTTATTTGCGTGTCCGTTAACATCTAAGTCGTTATAGCGAACTTCAAATTCTTTTTCAAGCTGAACATCAGTAATCGGTGTTATTTTATTATATTTTAAATCGTCCTCTCTTTTTGTAAGAGGAGGCATGCCTGAAATTCCCCCAATTGCATTCGCTATAGGAATCATAGAACGTGTTGACACATCCACAATTGCCCATTGGCTCGCCATTCTTGCAATTATTTTGTTATTTTTTTTAAGTTCAAAATCACGAAAAGCAAAGAGTTTATTATACCCTCTTGGCTCGGTTGTCAGCTCTAATTCCTGAATATCAAACGGGTATTCATCAAATTCCATACGATACTTTATCAAAAACCAAGCATAATTTTTAGGATATATTGTTGAATAACCAAAGCCTTTATCCTCTGCATTTTTACTTGCGATATCTTGTAAAAAATTCAATAGAGCATAAGGTTTCATTGCAAGATTTTGCTCTGTTTCAGAGTATTTAACAGTAATTTTCTCTGTATATCCGTCTTTAATCATGGTTATAATTGTAACACAAATTTAAACATGTATTGCCATGCCATTATATTATTGTTATTATCATCATATTACTGCAAATCATGTGTTTTAAAATAGAGGAGTTAAGAAATGAAAAAGGTTTTGTGTGCCTTATTGGCATCAGCAATCCTGTTTATGAATGGGGGATGTGTCCTTGCTGCAGGTGAAATGCTGACAGGACAAGCGAGATTACAAGCTGCACCTAATGCAAAAACAATTGAACTTGCGTTTGTATTTGACGGACCGTCAGATAAAAATGCAGAAGTTTTACAATTATTTCAAAAAACAATTACACGTTCGTTATTGCCTGATTTTAAGGCAGTTTCCCCAAAAGATTTGATTTTTACGGGTAATTGGACAGAAGCAGGAGCAAAATCTGTTTCTGACAGAGCGTTAGCTTCAAGAGCAAGAATGGTTATTTCTTTGGGGTATATGTCAAGTGATTATTACAATTCAAAGAAAAATAAAAACAAATTTGTCATGACTATTGATCAGTACGGTATCAGGGACTTTGGGCCAAAAACATTTAACCCGATAGCCCAAAATGTTATTGACTTGGCTATGTTCAAAAGATTAGTTCCTACAATGAAGAAAACTGCCATTCTTATGAATGAAAATTACTATAAAATGAATAAAAATTGGAATGCTACTATTTCAAAGAAATTAAAAGAAAAGAATTGCGAACTTGATTTTGTGGTTATTCCGATAAACGGTAATATTAATGCGTGTATGTCTAAAATCCCAAATAATGTTGACTCGGTTTTTATCACACCGTTGTTTAATATTACAAAAGCTCAAAGAAAAGAAGTATACAAATATATAAATAATAAAAAATTACCATCATTCTCTGCTGTTGGACAAGAAGATGTAGATATCGGTGCTATGTTAGGTACATCAGCGGCTGACGTTGACAAAAAATTGGCTGAATCAACTTCATTTAATATTTATGGTGTATTAAAAGGTAATGCCGTAAAAAATGAAAAGATTCCGTTCTTTGATGACAAGGTTATATTCTTCAACTCAGATACTGCTGAATCAGTTGGTTATATTGCGCCACTTAGATTGTTAAATAACTGTATTATTATTACACATAAAGAGTTACCTAAATATAATTTAGAAACCTTGTTAAATTCATTAGATGAAAGTAACCTTGATATTACAAGAAAGAGATTCTTGGTCAATGCTGCAAGACGCTCCGTTGCAAGTGCTTATTTAAGATATCTTCCAACTCTTAGACTTGATTTAGGTTATCAGACCTATAACAGCTCTTATGCTGAATCTTATGCTAATGTTCCAACCAGAGCAGGAGCATTTACCGTGGGTATGGACCAAATTTTGTATTCACCTGATTTAGTAACAAATATTATAGTTAAGCATAAAAAATTAAAATTTGATAAAGCTGAGGCAGTATTAACAAAAGCTAATATTGAGTATCAAACAGGGAATCTGTATATTGATACTCTGATGCTTGAAAATATGATTAAAGTTCAAAGAGAATTTGTACAAGAATCAAGAGAAAACCTTGCAATTGCACGTGTACGTCAAAAAACAGGTAAATGCGGGTATGAAGAAGTTCTCAGATGGGCAGGAGAAGTTTCTGAGTCAGAGAAAAAACTGTTAAGTATGGAAGCAGATTATAAAAATGCAAAAATCCATATTCAAAAACTTTTATATAAAGACCAAAAACAAGATTTTGCATTTGCACCATTAAATGCTAATGACCCTGCATTTTTTACATCTGATTTAAATATTATTGACCACGTAAGAAATCCTAAGAGATTAGGTTTGTTCACTGATAATCTTGTAAAACAGGTAATATATTTGTCACCTGAAACAACAAAGCTTAAAGCGGCAATTGCTATGAAGAAGGCTGAAATGAGTAATTATGCTCAAAAATTTATTATGCCTAATGCAAAAATGTCTTTAGAATATACTACAGTATTTGACAGACATCTTCCTTACGAAGAATCAGGTCATAATCAATTAAGAGCCGCAACTGCTTCTGCAAAAAGTGGTGAAGCTCAAGCCAAAGCAATGGCTTCTGCACAAAAAGATGCTCAAGCAGCAGCAGCTGATGTAATCGCACATGGTGGAACAGCTGAGGCAGCTCAGGCAGCCGCAAATAGTGTTATGCTTGCCTCGACACCAGGTGCTGTTGGTGCGGGGGCACAAGCATTTGGGAATTATTTTATGAATTCTCCATATTTGGGATTAGATAAAAATTCATTCAGATTCTTTATTGGCGCACAATGGAAACCAATTGAAGGCGGACACAAGATTGCCGAAATTGCTCGTTGTAAGGCTGAATTGAATGAATTAAATGCGTATTTGGAAGAAGTTAATACTGAAATTGAAATGCAAGTTCGTTCGGTTGTTAACAGAGCTATCGCAAAATACTTTATGATTGAAAAATCATATAAAGCAATGTTTGCAGAAGCTGAAAACTATCAAATGGTTAAAGACAGATACTTGGTTGGTAAATCTTCAGTTACTCAGTTGTCGGATGCACAACATTTATATATGAAAGCTAAACTCGATGCCCTTAATTCTCAATATGAATTTTTTAAGGAATTGATTTGGGTTCAGAGAGGGTTGATATCTGTAAATTGGACAAAGGCAAATCCTGAAGTAAAAGCGTGGATAAAGAAAGTTCCAATTCTTTTACCGGCAGAACCTGATTTCCAATTGTTCTAATATTTTAAACAGTAATAAAAAGAGGGTGACTAATTCATCTATTAGTACACCTTCTTTTTGTTAGCAAAAAAAATTATTATAAGTTTTATTTAAGTATTATGAAAATGAACCATAACTTAAATATAACATTTGGGGCAACTTTAGTTTCAAACGTAAATATTAAAAAATTAGATAAGGAAAATTCAAGATATATAAACAAAAACGCGTCTGTAGTTGAATTAGATGAATTTAATAAAAATGATATAACTGCCGTCAGCGATACAGCCTATTATTGGTTATATGATTTGTATGGTTCAAATATCGCATATAATTTAAAAAGCAAAGCGAAGTATCCTGATTTATATGAAAATGACAAATTTTTTGCACTAACAACACAAACTTCAAGTTTTGATAAATTAAACGATAAAAAAATTCAAGGATTAGTAGAACTACAGGAAAGAGATAATAATATTATCTATATTGATTTTCTACAGGTTAACCCTGATTTAATATACGTGACAGAGCCGCCAAAATATAACCATGTGGGACAATCCATTATTAAAGCTTTACAAGATAAATATAACGATAAGACTATTATTTTAAACTCAACTAAAACAGCTCTGCCATTTTACCAAAAATTAGGATTTAAAAAATTATCAACAGATAAGAAAAATAATCAATATTACTGGAATAAAACTCAATAGAAATATATGTAAATAATTTAACGCTCATGCCATTGTATTTACCCCTTTACCAATTATAATTATTATAAGTAAAAAGAGGAAGCTAAAATGAGAATAGATGCAAGTAATTTGGTCAAAATATACGGGGATAGAAGTGTTGTAAATGACATCACATTTTATATGAACAAAGGTGAGGTTGTCTGTCTTTTAGGTCCAAACGGAGCAGGTAAAACCACAACCTTCTATATGGTCGTAGGTTTAGTAAAACCTAACAGTGGCAGTGTATTTATTGACGGACAAAACATTACAACTTGGCCGATGAACGAACGTGCAAGAGCAGGCATTGGGTATCTTCCTCAGGAAAACTCAATCTTTAGAAATCTGACGGTAGAAGATAATATAAAACTTGTTCTCGAAATGAACGATAAACTTACAGAATACGAAAAGACAAAAAAACTTGAAGAATTATTATCGGAATTTGGTGTTCTAAAATTAAGAAAATCACCTGCTGTTGCATTATCAGGCGGGGAAAGACGACGTGTAGAAATTGCAAGAGCCCTTGCCGCAAGTCCTGATTTTATGCTTTTAGACGAGCCGTTTGCAGGTATTGACCCGATTGCCATAGGTGAAATTAAAGATAATATCAGAAAAATATCCGCAGAAAAAGGATTAGGTGTTCTTATTACAGACCACAACCCGAAAGCAACTTTATCTATTACAGATAGAGCCTATGTAATATTTGACGGAAAAATAAAGATTCAGGGTAAAAGTGTAGATGTCGCTAACGATCCTGTTGCGAAAGAATTTTATTTAGGAAAGGATTTTCAACTCTAATGAAAATCACTGTATACGACAAGTACATATTCAAACAAGTAGCACTAACAACATTTGTATCAATTCTGCTATTCACTGTTGTTTGGATTGCCCCAGAAATGCTTTTAAATACTATCAAAAAAATACTTGAAGGGGAGATGACAATTAAAGTTGGTCTCATATTCTTAACAGCTCAGCTTCCTTTAATTTTGAGTAAAGCATTTCCGGTAGGTTTATTATTAGGTTCTTTATTTACCTTTGATAAATTGAGCAAAGACTCAGAGCTTACTATATTCAGAGCCGTAGGTATGCCTTTTAAACGTATTATTGCACCTGTATTAGTATTAAGCGTATTGGTTTCGGTTATGTGCTTTGCAACAATTGACAAGTTAGTACCAAGATCATCTGCCGTAATAGCTAAAATCAAAGACAGAAATCCCTCATCTCAATATATTTACACTCAAAAAACAGAGACAGGCAAACCAACACTTGCTGTTGTTGTGTCAAAATACAATAAAAAGAAAATGAAAAATGTTATTGTGCTAAATTTTGAAGATTCAAAATATACTGATTTGCACGGCATATCTACTATATACATTGCAAAAAAAGGCAAATTCTTTGCTAACAGATGGGAATTATATGATATTACCAGATACAGAATATCATCAGAAGGGATTTTTAATAACATTGACCATTTGAATCAAATGAATATCTTAGAAGGTCATTTGGCTAGTGATATTTATACTATTATGAATTATTCCACAAAGAAAGAACGTGAAATTACAAATAAAAATCTTTGGAAATACACAAGATTGTTAAAAAATGTCAGCAGAGATGAAGAAACATATAATCTTATGTTGAACAAGTATTATCAAAGATTTTTCCATCCGTTTATCTGTATGCTGATGGCAATAATGGGGTGTTTGCTCGGATTTAGTAAACCAAGAGAACAAAGAATGTATGGTTTTGGTATCGCTATTGGTGCAATCTTTCTTTATTATATTACGCTGCCATTCTTTGATTTATTGGCAGAAAAAGGTGTTTTACCGCCTATCATTACGGCAACTGTCCCAATATTGGCATTTATTGGCGGTATTTTTGCATTTTACAAAACAAAGGATTTATGATGTTAAAAAAAATTATTTATTTATTGGTTTTCGTTATGTTCAGTAGTTTAACAGGTTATGCCAACGAAATTTTTTATGATTATGCAGACGGCATATATCACATCGTTATACCGGAAGGTAAAAAAATAGAGTTTATATCAAAAGAAAAACTGACAACAAATGCCGATATTCATAAACAGTTAAATGCAACATTAACTGTAAACGCAGGATTCTTTGATCCTAAGAACCAAAAGACAATTTCTTTTGTATATAATGACGGATTGCTTTTGGAAAGCCCTATCGAAAACGAAAATTTAGTTTTCAATGAAACAATTATGGAAAATTGGGACAAGGTTGGAAACCGAACGGAGTTCAGAATTACTGAATATAAAGGTGTTATATATTATGATATAGTTCCCCATAATGTACCTTATGAGGGGAAACTGATTGCATCCGCACAGGCAGGTCCTATGCTGTTGCCTGATTTGAGATTAGAAGAAGAATTTTTTGTTGTTAAAAATTCAGAAGGCAGAGTAACAAGAGAGTCAGCATCTGTTTTACATAAAACAGCAAGAACACTCATTGGCTTAAAAGGGAAAACAGTTCATATATTTATTGTTACAACAGAACACCCTATGACAATAATGGAAGCAAGAGATTTGTGCAAATCATACGGACTCGAAAAGGCAATGGCTTTTGACGGCGGAAGCTCCACCTCGGTTGACTTCAAAAACGAACTTCATGTAACATCCGTTGGTATTAAAACAGACGATACAGGAAGAAAACTCAAATCATTTTTGATTGTAAAATAAATTACCCTCTTTTGATAGGTTTGAACAAAAGCACCATATCATTTGCTTGAGCCATATTCACGGCATGACTCATTGAGTAATCATTTATGCTTTCACCAAGTCCGACAATTGCCATAGGACGAGGATTCAAAACGGTTGTTTCATTCTGACCTCTATAATTTAAAATGCTTTCCATTCCTTCCTTATAAGTTCTTATAATGTCATCTTTTTTTATTGTTCTGCCGTTTATTACACAATCTGTTATTTCATTTTCACCGCCTGAGTGCACGATTTGTTCCATTAGCAACCCATACTCTTCATCAGACAGGTTTAAAGATTCTCTCATCTGTGCCTTAATATCTTTTGAGCCTCCACCGGACATTGCTTCTTTTAAATGTTCATAAGTTTTCCCAAACCCTGAATCTATATTGTTATGACTTGTGTATGCTATATTAACATTGTCACAATCAAATGCAATACCGGAGCTTCTTCCTGCGAATTGTGAGCTTTGCTCTCCGCCCTTAATAGCAGATGCAGAAAAAGCCGAACGATATGCCTTATTTCTCATTATATTAAGTGTATGGTCAAAATTGTCATACCCTAAGAAATGGCCCAATACAGCCTTATCTTTTAGTTCAGGTCTGCTTAAATCTACATATTTTAATTCTTGTCCGTTTATTACAGTTGTTTCAATATACGGTTCAAATTCTTCTAATTTTGCAGGGAAGAACAATTGTTGACTCTTATGTAACGCCTTTGCTTCTTTTATAACAGCGTCCCTGTCAAATTTACATTCACCTGTCACAACCCTTTCAACCAAAGGCGAAATAACTTCATCACCTCTGTATCTTTGATTTACAGCAACATCAAACGGTTTCAATTCACCTGCTTCAAGTTTTTTAGCCCATCCGATATCTTCAACAAGTTGAACAATTCTGTATTTATCTTTTTCAGGTAATCCAAACCTGTCTAATATAGAATTGGCATATTCGCCTTTTTTAGTCCAATTGGCATTTATAGTTAACATAATTCCGTCATTATCCGTGTGGAATTTTCTTGTTACTGTTCCCGCCTTACTATCGACATTTCCCATTGAATTCATAAGTACGGTCATTTTAGCTACTGTTTTTTCTTCCTGTGGTAAATACTGATATTCAGGCGATTGCACCAATGTTTTTAGCTGCTTTAATACAGTAGCATCTACTCTTTCTCCATTTTGAGTATTGCCTACAATCATTCTAAACTCAGGAATTGCAGAAGAAATTTCATTATATATTTCGGCTAATTCAGATGAATCGGACTTAAATTCAGAAGAATAAAATTTATTTATTTTCTCATTTATAGCCCTAAATCCATCTTCCATGCCTGCAGGAGGTATTGTTTCTAAAGGCATCCTTTGTGGGAAACCTTCAAGACCCTTCTCTCCGAATTGAAGTTTGAATGCGTGTTCAAGAGTTTTTCTTGAATCTTCAGGTAATTTCGCAAGTTCTTTTTGTATATCTGATGTAAGCTGTTCTTTTGTATAAGTCAATGATACAGGCGCATCAACACTTGCCTTTTTGATTTTTTCCTCTAATTTAGAAGTTTTCAAAAAGCTTTCTTCAAATTTTGCAACGGCCTCTTTTGATGTTTCAACAAAGTATTTTTTACCAATACCTAATTCTTTATAGAATTTTGCAGAATACCCGTTTTTTTCGAGAACTGCAATGTCTTTATCTTTCAAGTGAGCAAAGTTATACATTGTCCAATCATCGGTAGCTTTTGTATTTTCTTTTAGCTTTATCGGTTCAAACTTGGCTTTCACAATTTTAGCATTTACACTATCTCGCATCAAAGGTGCTATTTCAGGATTGGACATCGCTTCTTTTAATGCTTTATAATTAGGGACACTAAAAGTATTCTCACCATAATTGACCAAAGACCACATAAGTGAGTCTTTAATTTTTGGATCAGTTTTTGCATAATCATCTGCAAAACCTTTTAGCGCTTCCATATCTATTTTTCCTTCTTTTGTGAAAGAAGGAATTAAGTGATTTATATACCAATCACTTTGAAAACCGGAATCAAGAAGAGTT
>OMPX01000058.1 GCA_900313115.1 uncultured bacterium | reverse complement strand
CTTCTTTCATTATTAAAAAAATCAAAGAGTATAAATCATCAGGTTTGAATTACTCTGATATAACTATCCTTTCAAGAGGATCGAGAACTACAGGAATACTTGAAGGTAAACTTACAACATTAAATATTCCATATGATAAATATGGTGGAATAAAGTTTAATGAAAGAGCTTTAGTTCAGGATATTACTGCATTACTCAAAATTTCAGTTAACCCTCTTGATGAGGTTGCATGGTTTAGATGGCTTCAACTTTATCCGAGTATCGGTGCTAAAACAGCTCATAACATATTTAAGAAGATATACGATAATAAAGACACCAACGTTTTAAGAACTATAAAAAGCAAAAAGACATCAGAATTGTTAAATGAACTGGCTGATATTCTTGATGGATTCAAAACCCAACCCTTTGATGAACTATATGAAACTGTCTGTGAATACTATTTTAAAATAAGAAAAATTCAAATAGAAGCTATGAAAAATGACGCTCGTACTCAGGCACAAGGTATTGAGACAGCAGAAGATATCTTAAAAAACGATAAAGAGGACTGCAAAAATATATTGAATGTTCTTGCAGCTAAATACAATAAAACCGTGGATTTTATTGCCGACTTAGCTTTGAATAATTCTAATACAGACGAATCAGATGATAAAGTAGTTGTTTCAACAGTACATTCTATAAAAGGATTAGAGTTTAAAGTAGTATTTGTTTTTGAATGCGTTGAAGGATCTTTTCCTTTTGTTTCACCTTATACAGCATTAGGAAATGATGAAGAAAAAGAGGATCTGATAGCAAACAACCCTCTTGCAGCTAAATACGCAAAAATGGAAATGGAAGAAGAAAGACGTATTCTTTATGTTGCTTTAACAAGGGCTAAAGATGATTTGTATATTATGTTTCCTCAAATCATTATGAGATTTGGCGGATTCGAAGAAGCACAATTAAACAGATATCTTGTAAAGCCTTTAGAAGATGGATTGTTAAAAACCATAAACATATAATGTTTTTCACTCAATCTGAATAGGATTGAGTGTTTTTTTAATTAAAAATACTATTAGAAATTTTCGGAAACCACTAAAAATCTGATATAATAATAAATGTAAGACTTTACAACCATTATTATAAGAAAGGTGTGTTTTTATGAAAAAGAACAAAATTCTTATCGGAACATTATGTCTCGCAATGTGTTTTTCATTAGCAGCTTGTTCCAAATCCGATTCATCTGACAGCTCAAGCAGCAGCGCAAACAATGAACTCAAGGTTTATATTGACGATGCCGGTCCCTATTATATCGATGAAGAAGATGAAATCGTAAGATTTAAAACTGAGCGTGATTATCCGGCGGATGATTTTTCAGGTGATTCGGAAAATACGAGTGAACCAATTTATGGCACTTATGATGAATCTGGCATTAAGTATACTTTGGGTGACGGCTGGTATACAGACAACAGCTTTGGAGTCCCAATGATCTATCAGGATAATTCACAATCCGGAAATGAATATTTAGTTCTGACTGATGCATCAATGGTTACTGAAGGCGACTATAAATCCATTTCAAAAAATTCTATAAGCAAGATCTTTGATGGTTATATCGAAGACGGACAAATTATATCTTATGAAATAGAGGAAATAAAAGATGTAACCAAGGCAAACGATATGAACGCTAAAGGATTCAAGATCATTGTAGAATCAGAAGATTATACTGAAGATACAACAATTGAAGATGAAACAGATGAAACAGATGAAACAGATGGAACAGATGAGCAGGATTCTTCAAAAACAGAAGACGAATCAAGCTCAGAATCAAAAAAAGAATCTAAGGTTAGCACAACTAAGTATTATTCTGAATACATCTTTATCGACGCTTACAAACCTTATGCTCTGATAGTAAATGCAGACAATAATGACGATTCTATCAAGAATGTTGATTCAGTTCGAGATGACATTCTTTCAACGCTTGAACTAAAAGAAGTTGAAGTAACAGATGAAGGCGAAGAAATAACTGTAGAGTAAAAGATTTTATCATATACCATATAAAGCATTCTTCTTTAGGAGAATGCTTTTTATTGTACAGGAAAAGTCTAACAGAGAAGTACACCTCTAAGGAGAGAATGTCTTATGGTGTATTTCTATTTTTTTTCTGCCTAAAAATTAGACAGTCCACTGTCTAAAAATTAGCCACTATACTGACTAAAAATTAGACAGTATTATTATATTATATCAACCACTGTCTAAATCTTAGACAATGTTTTATTCGAAAATACTGTCTAAAAATTCACCAGTATACTGTCTAAAAATTAGACAGTAATGAGCTTTTTGATAGAGATTTATCG
>OMPX01000070.1 GCA_900313115.1 uncultured bacterium | reverse complement strand
AAAATCTCATAGAGATGTGAATTTGAAGTATTATGCAACTTTACAAAATCATAATCTGCTTGAAGTTTATTTTGAGAATGCTTCCTAAATTCAAGCCACTTATTAACTACATCAAGTCTTGCGAGAGCTATTTGCTTACATTTTTCTGGTGTGAAGTTTGTCATAATAAATTACCTCACACACATTCATCACTCCCCTTTCGGAATAAATCAAGTCCTAAATCTCAATCTCTGAGATATTTCGACACATATCAAACTAAAAGATAAATTATTTTTGCACTATGTTGCACAATTCTGCACTCACAAAATATCAAACACCAAGCGGGATAGATGCTGAAACAAGTTCAACATGATTAAATATCAGTGCAAAAGAGTGCAAAAATCAGGACAAAAGTGCAAAAATAGTCCGGCAAATCTCTACACTATAAACCTGCCTTAAACTCCCAATAACACGACATCATAGCCGATATAAACGCATCCAAACTGTCCTGAAAACCTATAAAAATAAAAAAAACTCTCTTTTGAGAGTTTTAAAAAACGCGCTTGGAGGGATTCGAACCCCCGACCTTTTGGTTCGTAGCCAAACGCTCTATCCAACTGGGCTACAAGCGCATATTTAATTGTTTTGCTTTTTACCCGTTGGATAGAGTGTTATCTTAATACTTGTTCGGATTTTGCTTCGCAAAATACCAAACGGCCAACTGGGCTACAAGCGCATAAACAACTATAATATAATACTAACAATAACATAATCTTTTTTCAAGTTTTAATTTAATTTGTCGGAGCAATCTTAAAAGTTTTCAAAAAAAACAGACTTTTCTAAACACTAAATGTTTGCTGATAATTTATACTACACGTGTTCTACTTATAATTATTATTTATTATTAACAGTCATCAATATTTCGTATGTTTTGCTTATGCCAAGAACAGAAATAAGTTTCTGCCTGAAATAGTCATTTTTATAGTTTGCTTTAAATAATAATCCGGCATAATTTTCTAAATTATGATTTATAATAGCATATTTTTCATCATTAGTGAGATTCAATTCTTTAACAACGTCAATAACCTGATTAAAAACCGTTACAGCATCTTCTAAATACTTCTGATAGTTTTTCTCAACATTTGTCACGGAATCATTATTTCGATACCAAAAATAATGTGCATTTTCTACAGTTATAATTTTTTTTGCAGAATAAAGAACTTTTAATGTAAATAGATTATCTTCATGGATAACACCTGTCGGGAACAACAATTCATCGACATCTTTTAATAATTCCGAGCGATATATTTTGTCCCAAACTGTTGAATAATCAACAGTGTTGTATATTTCGCAAAAATTATTCAGAATTTTAAACTCATACTTAGATGCAGAAATAACCTTTTTATTTTCATCAAGCATTATTGTATCAGCTATCGCAACGTCAGCATTATTTTTAACAGCATTTGTGAATAGTATTTCATAATAATTTTCTGATACACAATCATCGGCATCCACAAATCCGATAAATTCTTTAGTTGCAGATTCAATACCTAACAATCTGTTATAACCAGCACCTCCTGCATAATCAGATTTTATTACATATATATTATTATATTCTTGTGAATATTTTTGTATTATGTTTTCAGAATTATCAACTGAATTTTTATCAATTACGAAAATTAACTCAATATCTTTAAAAGTCTGTTTTATCAAAGATACAATACAAATATCAATGTATTTTTCAGCATTCAAAACAGGAATAATGACACTGACACCTTTTTCGAAAGACATTTATTTTTCTCCGTTATCTTGTTCTAATTTCAATAAAAATTCTTTTAATTCAGCCCCGCCGACATAACCTGATGTATAGCCTGCTGATGAAACAACTCTATGGCAAGGAATTATTATTGGAATAGGATTTTTGTTACACGCATTACCAACAGCTCGAACAGATTTTTCAGAAGAAACCGATAATGCAATATCTTTATAAGACACCGTTTTGCCATAAGAAATATTTAGAATTTCAGACCAGACTGTTTGTTGAAAATCCGTACCGGAAGGATTTAGTGGTAAGTCAAACTCCTGACGGCTACCGTTTAAATACTCAGATAATTGAGAAAAAGCTTCTCTTATAACATCTGTTTCTATCTGTTTTGCACTCAATGGCAATTTCATATTCATAAAATACAGATTAGTTATAAATCCCCATTCTTCAGCTATACCGATTTTTCCTACGGGAGTCTGATAATAAAAAACTTTTTTCATAGTCAAATTATATCATTTTATCAAATAATTTATCAATTTGTAAAAAGTGATACTCATATGCTGTTAAGTATATAGTATTTGTTATACAATCATTACTATGCGAGATATGATTTTCGTCAGCGATTTTGACGGAACTATTACCAAAACAGATACACTGTCGAAGTTCTTAGAAGATTATGCTGACCCAAAATGGCTGGATATTGAAAATGATTGGAGAGATGGCAAATTTGGTTCTCAAGAATGCCTTATAAAACAATTTGCACTTGTTCCAAATCTTTCAGTTGAACTGATTGAAGAATTTTTAAACACAATACAAATAGACGATTATTTTGCTAATTTTGCGCTCTATCTGAAAAATAAGGGAATCCCCATTGTAATTCTTTCTGACGGACTTGATTATTTTATAAACAGGGTTCTTGAAAAGAATAATTTAGATTTTATCAATGTAATCACAAACCACGCTTATTTTGACGATTGGGGAAAGTTTATCATTGAATTTCCGAACGATTCAAAACACTGTTCTAATAACGCAGGGACTTGCAAGTGTAAAGTCGTAAAAAACCTAAAAAAAAGATATAAAAAAGTTTTTTATGCAGGAGATGGCGCTTCCGACTTTTGTGTTTCAAAAGAACCTGACATACTTTTTGCAAAATCAGGTCTAATTGAGTATTGCAAAAATAACGGACTATCATACACCCCATTCACAAACTATAATGATATACTTTCGACAATCTCCGAAAAATAAATTATTTATTACGTTCTGCAAACATATCAACGTGTTCTCTGAAATTATCAATATATTTTCTATAAGACTCAACCAATGTAGCAAACTCATTTAACGGCATCAGTTCAAGAGCTTTACTTTCTACTTCAATAATCGGGATAATGTTTTCACGCATATACTCACGTCCTTTGTTAGTAAGATAAATATGCATATTGGGATATTTGCCGGCTTTTAACTCAATAAATTCTTCTTTTTGTAATTTTTTAATTGTTGAATTAACTGTTTTTTTATTAAGATAGCTAATTTCCGATATTTCTTTTTGTAAACACCCTTCTCCTAAATCCAAAATCGAAGACATAACAATAAAAACACCTTCCGGTACATTTTTTGATGACAATAGTTTTTCATAAATGCTGCTAATTTCACTCAACATCCCGTTTATGTGTCTTAACTTGCTATCTGTTGACAATGTCGGCATATCTTCCCTTTCGTAACTATAACTATGATAACACGAATCATTTAATAAACTGAGAAATATTTACAAAAGTTAATGGCTATGTTTGGCTGTACTTGAATTTTTATTATACAAATCACTTCAGAAAGAATAATTTACTATTGTTTTTGTTTACTATATAATTTATATGCCTATGTTAATTAAGAAAGGGAATACAAAATGAAAAAATCAGTTAAAGATTTAGGTAATGTTCAAGGTAAAAGAGCATTAGTCAGAGTTGACGTAAATGTTCCTCTAGATGCAGACAAAAATGTTACAGATGATACAAGAATCCAAGCTATCATCCCAACAGTAAGATATTTACAAGAAAAAGGTGCAAAAATCATTCTTATGGCTCACTTAGGCAGACCAAAAGGAGAATGGAATCCTGAATTTTCATTAGCACCAGTTGCAAAACATATGTCAAAAGTTTTAGGCGAAGATGTTTTATTCGTATCTAAGCCGGTTGGCGAAGGTGCTGCTGAAGAATTAGCAAACCTTAAAGACGGTCAAGTAGCTTTATTGGAAAACATTAGATTTTACAAAGCAGAAGAAGCAAAAGATGATGATATGACTTTTGCAGAAGAATTAGCAAAACTTGGTGATTTCTACGTAAACGATGCATTTGGTGCAGCACACAGAAAACACACTTCTACTGCTAAAGTCGCTAAGTTATTATCACCTGCAGTTTCAGGCTTGCTAATGGAAAAAGAATTGAGATGCTTATCTCAGGCATTAGATAATCCTACAAGACCATTTACTGCAGTTGTTGGTGGTGCTAAAGTATCTTCTAAAATCGGTGTTTTAGAAAACTTATTGGATAAAGTTGATAATATGATTATCGGTGGCGGCATGGCATACACATTTGTTAAAGCTAACGGTGGTAAAATCGGTAATTCAATTTGTGAAGACGATCAAATCGACACAGCTTTAGCTATCCAAAAGAAAGCAGCAGAAAAAGGCGTTAAACTTGTTATGGCAACTGATGTATTAGTTACCGATGATTTCTCTGGAAACGGTACTAACAAATTTGTTGCTATCAATGAAATCCCTGACGGATTTGAAGGTGTTGACGCAGGTGAAGCATCAAGAAAAGCATTCGCTGACGTTTTGAAATCATCAAAAACTATTTTGATGAACGGTCCTGTTGGTGCTTTTGAAAACCCTAAATTCGCAGAAGGTACAAAGGCTGTTCTAGCTGCAGTAGTTGAAGCTACAAAATCCGGTGCTACATCAGTTATCGGCGGTGGGGACTCTGTTTCAGCTGCTAAGAAGTTCTTTACGGCTGATGATTTCACACACGTTTCAACAGGTGGCGGAGCTTCATTAGAATTTATTGAAGGCAAAGTTCTTCCTGGTGTTGATGCACTTGACGAAGCTATGGCTGCTGTATAATAAATTTATAGATAACTTGAAAATGGGGGCTAATTATTTAGTCCTCATTTTTTGTAAATTATTCTACAAACCACTTCTATTATTTATAAAATTGTGGTATGTTAATTTATATTAAAAACCTTGGTTCAAGGTAACAAAATTATTGGTACTAACTACTTAATATATTGTGTGAAAAAAGTGAAGGTTTTCTTATGGGTATAGAAATTGATAAAGTTTCGGGAAACAATATAGCTCAGGATCTTGCTGCTATAAACAAGATAAATGCTGAAATAAAAAAGACAGAAGCGACTAAAAAGAATGAGCAAACTGATGCAATCAAGAATGCAAAAGAACAAAAAAAAGAAGATTTAGAAGCTCATTTGGATACTTATAACAAGCATAAAGTGTCTAATTCAATTGAACAACAAATAAAAGAACAAAAAGCTAAGATAGAAGAACTCAGCAAAAATCTTGAAGGTATTCGGGATGAATATAACAAAACAGGTAAAGCTAGAGATGAAGCAAGAGCCTCACGTTATAAGTCAGAAAGAGATTTATTCAAAAAAGAAGTATCCGAAAGAGGTTTGAAAAGACTTTTCTATGAATGGAGAATGAAACATCTTCAAAAAAAAGATGATGAAGAAATAAGACAAACCTTCAACACATATCACGAAGATTACGATACGGCAGCTATTGAAAGAAAACTTGCTGAAAAGGATTATGATATAGCAGATGCAGAGGCATTTGCTGCAATAAGAGCTCATACAAATGCTGATATAGACTATCTGACAGGCTTGTGGAGCAAGCAAGATGCATACTGGGATCTTGCAAAAATGCAACAAAGACTAATGTTAGCAAAACATATGGAAGATTTTAGATAAATACAATAGTTCTGTATTCGTTTACGGAGTTTTACTCGTTCAAAAATCCGCTTTTTGTTAGCATAAATAATGTCTAAACGGTACTTATAAAGTCAGGATAAAAAAACAATTTTTATATACAAAAAAAGAGTGTCTAAAAAGTCAAAATGTCATTCTGAACTTGTTTCAGAATCTCTTAAAATTTAATAATAACAAGCCCTGAAATAAATTAAGAGCCTGCCCTGAGCTCGTTTCAGGGGTGACAAATTCGATGTATTTTTTGACTTTTTAGACATCTTCATGACAAAAAACTATTAAATATTCACTAAAATAACCGCATCTTACACGACAACCCCACCTCCATCCTCCCCTATTGTATACACTACTGTCCATGATAATTTAAAGTTATTTCACAAAAGTTAAAATTCAACAAATATGGTGCTAGCTAAAGATATATAATAATATTATATTTATTAAAAATGTTTATACATAATAAATGTTATCGTTATGTTGAAAAATATTACCCTCTCCTATAATTTAGGAGAGGGTAATATTCGTTGTAACAGGTTGATTACGAATATGGGTGAGGTATTTT
>OMPX01000041.1 GCA_900313115.1 uncultured bacterium | reverse complement strand
CTGATTTCTTTAAAAAAACAATATCCTGAAGCACAAATTACTCTTGCTCTTGAGCCAAGAAGCAAAGGGATAACTCAACTGACAAATATAATTGATGAATTGTTTTTAGTAGATATAAAATCAAAAAATAAATACGCAGAACTAATAAAACTTATAACAAAAGCTTCCTTTGGAAAGTTTGACATTATAGTTTCATCAGGAGCAAGTCCTTTTATTTCAATAATAGAAGCACTAACCTTCATACCTGAAAGATATGGTTACGACACAGGATTTCTCAGCAGAAAACTTTTGACAAAAGCCATTCCATTGAATAAAAATCAATACGCAGGTAATATGTACCACGATTTAATATCGCCTATAACCGACATAAAAACAGAATTGCCTGAAATAAACATAGAACAAGAAGAAAAACTTCCAAACTCAATACTAATTCATCCCGGAGTCAGTTTAATGAGTAAAAGAAAAGGCTGTATTAAGTCTATAACATCAAAAGAATGGGCAGATTTAATAGACAGATTAGTATCTTATGGGAAACACGTAATCTTAGCAGGCGGTCCTGATGATGAAGACTGTATTAAAGAAATTGAACAATATTCAACAACTCACGGTTACGAAAATTATTATGGCAAAACAAAGAATCTGAAAGATTTAGCAAAGCTGATTTCTTCAGCAGAAAAGTTTGTTTGCTCAGATTCTGCACCGCTGCATATAGCGGTTGCTCTTGGAGTAAAAACATATCCGTTTTTTGGTCCGACTGATGATAACAAACTTGTTCCTAAAAATGAAAACATAAAACCGTTAAAGGTTAAAGATAATTGTGCTTTAAAACCTTGTCTATGGGAACACCGACAACAATCTTGTCAGGAATTATCATGCCTGAAATTTGATTTTGCAGAAGTTGCAAGAATTATATGTGAAGATTAATCCTTTTTAGTTTCACCTTGACCGTTAAAATCTCTCAAGCCAAGAACCCAATTTTCTGTTTGCTGCATATTTTTTTCTGCAATTTCAGTTGGAATGCCTGCGTGGTGAATTGTCGGAATCAATTTTGCCGCAGGACATATTATAGGTTCAGGACTATCGTCATCGGTATCATTACATATAAAATACAATTCTCCGTCTTTATCAGTTTGAGCACCGATAATAGTAATTTCATGACCGCCTGTTATATGTCTGTTTTCATCAGTCATAGTATAACCGATTATAATATTTTTACCTGTTTGTAATGTTTCAAGTAATTGATTTTTTACAGTATTATAATCTGCTTCATAACCGATTATATTTTGATTTTCATCAACTTTTTGATATGTAACGGAGGTTATATTTTTATCCTCAACAACAGATTCCATAAATGTTTTTTCGAAATCAATAAGACCTCTGTCTTCATTTGAGAATTTACCGCCACGTCTGTCATTTAATGTATTATAACTTTGTTGAGAGCCAACATTCATAAATGTTGATTGCATAAGAACATCAATCGGAGAACGTTCCAAATAATCTTGATGTCTTTCTTGGATTTGCTCTCTCACATAAGCATTTTTGTCAGGAGCTAATGTTATTTTTGCAGTTTTGAAATCTTTTGCTTCATAAGGTATTTCAAATGCATTCAATAACCAAATAGCATCCAGTGTTTTTTCAGATAAACTGTCTAATTTGATTTCTTTTTCAACAGATTTCTTTGGAGAGGTTAACCCTTCTGCAAATCTTGCAAATTCAGCAGGATTTCTTGACGCAAGGTTAAATTCTTCACTTGCTGCGACACAACAGCCTGAAAATAAATCCGTTATTTCATAGTCTGCTAATTTTCTGTCAATAAGATTTTTTGAATTATTAGTCAAACTATCAATAAACTTCGGCTTGTATTCATCAGGCACATCTCCAAATCTTTGAGTAATAGTATATGGATTAGCAATTGTTGCAACAGTATGTTTTAACAATAGATCTGCATCCATACCTTCGGCTCTTGGAGTTGTTGCAAGCTTGTAAAGATTTTCTAATGTTGTGGATTTGTCATTGGAATCATTTTTTAGCAAAATGCCTGATTTTAAAAGGACTTCCAATTGTTTGCGACCTGCTTTGTCAAGATGTTTTGTTAAGTATTTGTATTCTGCTTTCTCTTCTTTTGTTGCCAAAGACGCTCTAAAATTAACATTTGAAGCTGAACCTTTAAAGCTTGGTGCTGAAGTGTATTGAGTATTCGAAACAGCGCCCTTTACACTATTCATATTATTTTGAATAGGGGCAATTCCATAATTTGGTATAACACTGTTTGAATACACACTTAACATACTATTATAAAAACACTTAATTTTAAAAAATTGCCTTTTTATGACAAATTTGTTACTCTTTATTAAGGGGAGGGGTAAATGTATAATCAGATATTATCTGATTGTTCAGATAAAATAAAAAATGCCCGATATACAAAATATTAAATTTAAAAAATTAACAGAGCAACAAGTCATAATATCTATTGACAGACTAACACGCTTTAAACCGACAGAAGAAAAATATCTGAGGGTTTTCAGCGATATTATTACATCAAACCTTATAGAACCCCATCTTAAAAAAAACGATATTCAAAATATGAATTATGAAGTTTTAAAAGATATTGCAGTTAAAATTTTTAATTCATCGATTGAGTCAGAGACGGTTGATTTGTCTATAAATGAAAAACTTAAAGAATACGAAAACTCGGTATTTTATAATAACGAACAAACACAAATTCTTTTAGATAACAAACTTGATTACACAAAAGCTATTCCTCTTATACAAAAAGATGCCCCCAAAAATTTGCAATGGCTAAAAAAACTATCTCAAAATGAAAATATGATAAAACAAAGAAACGATAATGATTTACTATACCCTATTGAACAAGTTGTCATTGCAGAAGGTATAACAGAAGAAATTTTACTGCCTGTTTTTGCTCAACATTGCGGGTACAATTTTGATAAAAACGGAGTAAAAATAATCGCAGCAGGCGGCAAAAATCAAGTAGTTAAACTATATTACAAAATGCGTGAAGAGTTAAAATTACCAATTTTTGTTCTTCTTGATAAAGATGCACAAAGTAATGAATACTCGATAAATACCCGACTCAGAAAATCAGATAAAGTCTATCTGCTCGATAGCGGAGAGTTTGAGGACTTACTTCCGCAAGAATTAATTATAAAAACCGTAAATAATGAATTTAAAAATTTTGTTTCTATTACAAAATCAGACCTTGAACAAGATTTACCAATGGTAAAAATATTAGAAGAACTCTTTAAAGATAAATGCCTGCACGAATTTAAGAAAGCCGAATTTGCCCAAAGAGTAAAAGCACAGATAAAATCAGAAAAAGACATATCTGATGAATTAAGAAAAATTATTCAAAACATATCCTTACATAAGGCTTCTGTATAAATCAAGATATTGCTGAGAACTTTTCTTCCAGCTAAAATCTGCCTGCATTGCAGATTTTCTCATTGCATTAAAAGTATATCTGTCATTATAAACACGTAAAGCACAATCAATAGCCTCTTTCATCTGCCATCCGTCATATCCCCAGAATTTAAACCCTGTAGAATTATCTAACGGATAACCGACAACTGTATTATCAAGACCACCGGTTGCTCTTACAATAGGTAATGTTCCGTATCTCATAGCAATAAGCTGACTCAATCCGCAAGGTTCAAAAGCCGATGGCATAAGGAAGAAATCACTTCCTGCGTATATTTGATTGGCTAAATCACCTTTATATCCGACATAAGTTCTGATATTAGAACTGTTATTCGATAACCATATAAATAAGTTCTCATAAGAGCTTTCGCCTGAACCTAAGAATATAAAATCTGCATTCATATTCTTTAATTCATTCTCCACCTGCCTTATCAAGTCAATACCTTTTTGAGGGACAAGTCTTGAAATGAGAGATATTAAAGGTCTGTCAGGATTATATTTAAGCCCGAAATATTCACAAATCTGTTTTTTATTTGCATCCTTTCCTGCAAGAGAATTTATATCATAATTTTTAACAAGATTTTTATCTGTTTTAGGATTAAACACATCATAGTCAATCCCGTTTAAAATACCAACCAACTTATCAGTATGACCTCTCAGTGTATAATCCATACCTTCACCATATTCGCCTGTTAGTATTTCTTGAGCATATCTTGGAGATACAGCAATAACTTTATCAGAATAATTTATTGCACCTTTCATCCAATTAACTCTGCCCCAATGTTCACAACCCCATTCATTGTAAACAATATCCTTTCTCATATTTGCAAAATCTAAAATATCTTCAAACCAAACACCTTGATATGCAAGATTATGAATTTCAAACACATTTTTTGTCTTAGACCAAAATTCATCAAACTTATAATTAGCTTTTATATACAACGGAATCATTGCCGTATGCCAATCATTAGAATGAATAATGTCTGCCCTAAAGTTTAAATCTTTTGCATATTCAAGTGTTGCAAGTGAAAACGCAACATATCTTTCATGTTCATATCTTGTATCGAGCCATTTGGGATATACTTCCTTAAAACAAGTAAAATACCAATCATTATGAACAAAAAACACATTGATATTTGTATTAGGCAACTTCGTCATAAATAGTCTGAACTTCATAGGACGACCGCCGAATGTAATCCACTTTTCAGAATTTTCAAGTTCTTTTATTCCATATTTATTTACATCAATGCAACCGTGTAATGGTGTAAAAATAGCGATTTGCGCATCTTTTTCCAAATATTTTGGTAAACTGCCGATAACATCAGATAAACCACCGGCTTTTGAAAATGGTGCTACTTCTGCCGATGCAAATAATATTTTCATAAATTAACCCTCTTTACTTATTGATTTGTGTTTTCAGCTTGTGCTTGAGCTTCTCTTTCTGCCTGCGCTTCAGCTTCTCTTTCTGCTTCTAAAGCTGCTTGTTCTGCCGCAATTGCATCTTTAAACTGCTGCATATACTCAGGATCAAGATAATTTTGATCTTCCACAAGCTTATAGAAGTTTTCCATATTATATCTCTCGGCTTCGTATGTAAGCCTGTATACGATAATCGGAATATCCGTTTTTTTACTTTCTATTTTAGTTACAATATTCAATGCTAAAATATATGTCATTACTAACAGGAGTCTGTCATTTATTCTTTGACGTTTTATGCTGTTTGTCAATGTTATAATCATGTCATACGCTTCATTGTAAAGCTCTTTATCTTTCAATAACGTAACCTTAAAGAAATTAGTCCAAAGAACTAAATCATTCAGACCGGATAATTGAGCAGTTTTATATACATCATCATATATAGTTTCACATTTCTTCCATGAAACAGGATTTTCTAAGTTTATTTTTTGATATGAATATCCGATTAATAAATCACACAATAGTGAGAATAAAATCATATTATCATTCTGAACAGCCATTTTTGCCTTATAAATATTTTGGGCAAAAACATTATATCCTTCCGAAAAACTTCTAAATGAATTCAATAATTCAGCTATAAACATAGAGATTGTATCGTTTGAAATCCCCGCATTATTATCAAACTCTTCCAAGTGATAAAGTTTTTCTAACAGAACAAGATAATTTGCAGATAAAACATCACTACCGACAGATTCCTTTACACTCGCTAAAAACTCTTGTAATGTTCCATCAACCATTATAATTCTGGACATTGCCGAATATGTTAAAATATCCATAACATACGAAGTAAACTGAGCCTTATCAACCCCGCGACTTTGAATATTGCTCATAAATTCCGGAGTTAGTGTTTTCAAGACCTTATCACAAACTGCAATACATTGGCTATATTGAGCCAAATGGAACTCTATCTTTGCCTGAATACACGAATAAATAACAAATTGCGGAGTATAATCTTCACCTTCAATTTGTAACTTAGGGTTAAGTATTCTTGTTAAAATATTTTGAATACATTGTTGAGCTAAGACAAAATCGCCGCCATTCATAGCTGAATCAAGAACGAGGTGCGATACATTTACAATTGTCTCGTCATCATTGTTAGATGTTGCATTAGCCAAAATTGCCTTTGATATTCCGTAAACTTTTGTTGAAGGATATCTGTTCAAATGATTAACTAAAATAGAATATAATTCATTTTTGTGTTCAATAGCTTCTTCATCTTTTATTTTCAACTCATCAATCAAAGAAAAATAAACTTTCGCACAATTCAAATAAGCATTAAAATCTCCAAAATGCAAAGAATTTATAGCAGATTCATGAATCTTAGCTAATTTTTCTTCGTTTTGCCCCATAATATCAAACAAAGTATAACTATTATATTCTAAAACAGTCATTATATTAGATGCTAAAGTTTGCTGAACATCACGTGCAACTGCTTTTAAAAACGCAGGGTGGAATATTCTGTAATTTTCAACAGTTAAAATTTCTTCTTCATAATTTAACAAAGACTTATTGATAACATTTTGAATAACTTCTTGAAGATTTTCAACATCAGGCATGAGTTTTTGAATAAAATTCACATTTGCACTTCCGCCTAACAGCATTGTGTATGCAACAACCAAACCTTCGTTTTCGGGAAGTGATGTAAATCTTCTTGAGAAAAGCTCTTGAACCGTTCCGGGGAACACTATTGTTTTTTCTGCATTTATCATCAATTTGTTTTCAAAGGTAATAAATACATTTGTATCTTTAAGATATTGAAATTCGTTTTTGAAATAAATTAAACTGCCGGCACAACGTTCTTCCAATTTAGATATATAGAAAGATTCTTTAACATCGCTTATATCATCAGGGACTAATGCTAAAAATTCTGCATAATCACCTTTTGTCACATTAATTTCTTTATAGAATGGTGAATGCAGCAATTTTGGAATATTCTTATAAACAGAATATTCAGACCTTACTGATACAACAAAAGATATTGATAAATCACCCATATTAACGAGGGTTGAAATATAATCATTTATGACTTTTAACGATGTATCATCCATCAAATCAAAGTTTTCAATATAAATAACAGTATTTTTTTGTTTTGACAAAAACTCTCTAAATGCATTTACATAACTGACAAAAGCAGTATCAGGATCGGTTTCAGCAGGCTTACCCATTAGCAAATTTGAAAACAGCCCATTTATATCATAAGAACCTATACCTGCTGATATTTTTTGTGGAGCACTTTCATGTTTTAAATCAACATGTAGTATATTGGCAAGCAAATCTCTAAAAAAGGTATATGGTTGATATTTAAAATTATCTTTACAAACAACACTCCAAACATTTTGATACTTTGTTTTTAAGAAATTCAAAACATCAGAAGTCGGCAAATCACGTCTTTCTGTAGTTTTCAATGCAACAAATGCATTTGATGTTAAAATCTCATTAAGAGTGTTAAATATACTATGAGCCGGTACAGAAAGGAATTGCCCCTCTGTTGAAATATCAATAGCTTTGTTGCCGTATAAGATTTCGTTTAATTTATCATCGTCATCAAAGATTTTTAGCTTTGGTAAATCTCTAGGTCCTTTTAGTATACTCTTATCTGTGACTTGCTCTTCTTCAACAATCGGAATAATTTGATCTTCAAGCGGGAACTCATAGAACATTAAAAGTTCATCACCGACTTGAGATGAATATATCATTTCCAAAGTGTAATCACGAGAAATAATATTGTTTATATATTGGTCTGTAATCAACTGTAAGCCGTCTGTATACTTTTCTTCCGTATTGTCTTTAATCAACTTAATGTTCAGACCTGTATTAAATTCGTTTGTATCAGTTTCAAAAGTTTTTTTCAAAATCGTCATTTTACAATGCAAACGAACATTTTTACCTTTTTTAAGCTTATGGCTGATACCGCCTATTTTATTTAACAATTCAATTGCTGATTTTACGGCTTTTTTTACCGAACTTGTAAATGAAAACTCTTTATAATATTTAATTACATAGGTTTCACCAAAAGCTTGAGCACGGTTATCTTGACTCTTTGCATATCCAAAAAGCGCTTGTTTCAATTTCTTTTTAAACTTGTTAAAAATTTGTTTATTTTTTAAGGCAGGACGCAAATCCTCAAGATTTGGAAATGTAACAGCCAAGCAAGCGTATTCTTCTGTTTCAGCCTCATTCATAATGACACTTTTTGCGGTAGAAAACCCGCATTTACGGCATTTCCCTGTATTCGGCCCCGGAGTACCGCATTGATGACACTTTACAATTATGACGTTTCCGCATTCTTCACAAACCGTACCACGATTAAATTTATGACAAACAGGGCATTCTAATTGGAGTACCTTATTACAATAAGGACACTTTTTATCGCTTTCTTTTACCTCGTTACCGCACTTTGGACATTCCATATTGATATTATACCACGCTAACTTTTTTTAACAAGAAATTAAAAAATCTTATTAACTATAAATCATCTTTAATACATACAAATCATTCTCACTGGGAACAGAAATATTTTTCTGATGAGGTACATACATAACATCGTCTATATCCACACCATGTCCCAACCCCAATGAATGCCCAAATTCATGCATTATTGAAAAAAAGATACTCTCATTCGTTGTATTCTTCGGGGAATTTTCATTAAACAATCCTATATCTATGGACACTTTTTTTAACTCATCATCAATCACTGACAAATATTTACACATACCCTCGTAAATTCTCCCGACCTTCACCCAATG
>OMPX01000134.1 GCA_900313115.1 uncultured bacterium | reverse complement strand
TTTACCTCTTAAATAATTTATCCCAGAGGGACTTTTTATGTTCTTTCTTTTTTATTTTATCAAAAACTTCGTCAAAAGTTTCAATTGGTTCAAGACGATATCCGCAATCATCCGATAATGCTCCGCCCATAGCAAAAATTTCTTCCTGAGGGTATCGTCTGCATATTCCCGGACGATTTTTGTGAATTTTACACAAGTTTGTTTCTGAATCTAAATTTTGACATTGAAAAATTAAACCAATTTCATCTTGACCTGTTACTTTTAAATATGTATAAAATCTGTGTTGATGCTTTAGATTTTCAAAATCTTTCTCTGTTTTGATAACACCTCTTGCGTGTTTAACATAAATTTGTCTGCAGCATTTTCCGCATCCCTTGCATGCCCCAACACGGTAGTATTTTTTACCTAAAATCTTTGTGTAATAAAACTTTTTCAACTTCTTAAACATTTGATAGAATTTTATCACTATAATAGTCCGATGTCATTAAGAAGTTGTTCGTTGGTTGATAACTCAGATATAATTTCTTCTTCGTACATTTTTAGAAATTCATGGTCTGACATCAATTCTTGCACTAAATCATTATGAGAAGAATTTTCCATATCAGAAATTGCAAGTTTTGTGAATTTTGCAATATCATTTATTCTTTCTTGATGTCTTTGTTCTTCTTCGATAATTTCAGGAATATCAAGACAGAAATTATTGTGTATTCCCTGACAGTTTAGAGTTTTTGCAAAACTCAACCCAAGATTTTTGTCAGGCTGCATTTTTTCATACATCTGAGATATTGTGATTATATTTTCGTTGTTTATATTATTAAACATTTCTTCACATCTCCCCACGACAATATTATTATGCAATATATTTATTAAGTCATCAACTATTTAGATGAAATTATAACATTATTTATGATGATAAATCTCCTATTGCTTTTTGAGTAAAAAGGGAGTAGAATACCTTTACTTATAGGAGTGCTATTTTAATGGTTAGTTATGAAGAATTGATAGAAAAAGCAAAAGAAGCGTCCCTAAACGCATACGCACCATATTCAAATTTCAAAGTAGGCGCTTGTGTTTTGACAGATAAAGGTAATATATATCAAGGCTGCAATTTTGAAAATGCAAGTTACGGTTTATCCATTTGTGCTGAGAGAAACGCAATAGGCACGGCTGTTGCCAATGGTGAAACCAAAATCAAGGCTATTGCAATATATTCGCCAAATATGTATAACTGTACACCATGCGGTGCGTGCAGACAGGTTATTAGTGAGTTTAAAACTGATGAAACAGTTGTAATAACTGTAGCAGGGAACGAAATAATAACGAACTCAATAGAAGAATTATTACCCGGAGGATTTACTTTATAGATGTATATTTTTGATTGGATTTTAAAAAAAATATTTCCTAATAAATTAACATCTGAGTACGATTATGACCCCTTAAAACAAGACTCATTAGAGGAAGATGAAGAAAACTGTAATCACGAGTTCATGCCTGTTGATTCTACGGGAGAAACATTAGCTTGTATTAAGTGTGGTTTTATAGTACAACGTAAGAGTAATAATAATAAAGAGGGCGAATAAAGATGTTTTCGTTTAATAATATAACAGAGAGATTTCAATCTCATAAAGTTACCGATTATGTAATATTTATCTGTTTTTCTTTAATTTTAACCTTGATTGTATCATCTCAAAACTTCTTTTTTCAAAGAGTTATTGAAAATGGTATAAGTAAAAAAGATATTATCGCCCAAAAAACAATTACAGTAGTTGATACAAAAAGAACAGAACAACACAGACAGGAAGTTATTCAAAATATTGAACCAATTTTGATTCCTGCGGAAGATGAATTTATAAAAGTCAATCTTGATACACTTCAAACCTCAATAAAACAAATCAGGCAGAAAGATGTCTCAGATGCAACAAAGAAAGATGAATTGTCTTTATTATTCGACATTACTTCAAAAGACAGAAAAGCATATTTGGCGAATTATCTTCTTGTCACAGATGAGCAGACATTACAAAAGATTTTTGATAAAGCAAAAATAGCACTTGTTAAAGTTTTAAACGTAGGAATTACAGAAAGTAATTATGAAAACGGAAAGATTGATAAAATTATCCAAAGAAATATTCCCGTAAACACACCACGTAATCAGATTACGGTAATCACTGCATTATTAAAAGAAATTATCACGCCAAATCTTGTAGTGGATGACTTGGCAACAGAAATAGCTAAAAAGAATGCTCAAAATTCGGTAAAACCTTATGAAGTTGTATTCCATCAGGGTGACAAAATTGTATTTGAGGGCGAACCTGTTACAAAATTGAAAAAAGATGCCTTGAGAGAAGCGGGATATAATGTTCTTGAACTTAATTTCTGGGGCATTTTCGGTATTTTTGTATTGGTATTATTTTCTACTTTTATATTTTTACAGTATGAAAAGAATTTTGAAAAAATGTTTTATGAATCACATCATATAATGATAACAGGATTTTTAACTTTATTTTTATCATTAATTGCTGTATTGATTCCGACAGGTTTTTCGCCTTATATATTACCGTTCCCTGCGTTTATTATTATTCTTGCAATATTTACTAATGCAAGAATTGCGATGTTTGCAGCGACTTTAATATTAGCTATTCTTACGGTAGGCTTGCATTACGGCATAGAGTTTGTAGCATCATTTATGATTATTAACTCAGTAAGCATGATTTCAATCTCAAAAATAAGATTTTCTAAAAGATTTGATTTGATTATTACAGGCTTAAAAATATCATTAACGGGTGTACTTGTTGTAGCGTGTGTATATATTTTAGAAAAATATTTAATTGATATTGATAACTTATTAATTTTAAGAGATTTATTATTAATCTTCTTAAACGGTGTATTAAGCGGTATTATTGCACTGGGGACATTACCGATTTTGGAAAGTTCTTTTGGAATAATTACACCATACGGGTTGGCAGAACTTGCAGACCATAATCAACCGTTGTTAAAAAGATTACAGTTTGAAGCTCCGGGAACATATCATCACAGCTTGATGGTATCAAATTTGGCAGAAGCAGCAGCAGAAGCAATTGGTGCTAACCCTATTTTAGCAAGAGTCGGCTCTTTTTATCATGATATCGGGAAACTAAAAAGACCGTTATTTTTCGTTGAAAACCAATCATATTT
>OMPX01000040.1 GCA_900313115.1 uncultured bacterium | reverse complement strand
TTAGACTTTCTCGTTATGAAACATATACAGATGAGTGATTACGGAGAGTCGGAGCGCAGCGTGTCGGTGTTACTTAAAGACCGGCTGAACCTTATCAATTACATTGTATATAATCATCAAAATTAAACGATAATAGCTGTTTTAGAGATTTCTCAGAGCAGCTATTTTCATTTCTTTGATATCAGGTGTTTTCCCCGTCCAAATTTCAATAGCTCTGTATGCCTGATATAAAAGCATGTCTAAGCCTTCAATAGTACGCAAACCTTCTTTTTGAGCAGATTTTAATAATTCTGTCGTCAACGGGTTATAAACAATATCATATATGACGGTAGATTTATCCAATTTTTGTAAAACCATATCAGTTAAAGGTTTTTCATCAGCCGCATAACCTTTCATCCCAACAGGAGTAGCATTCACAACGATTGCTGATTTTGGCAATTCTAAAATGTTTTGAATTTGATGAATTTCAAATTTTAAATTAGGAAATTTTTCTCTTAAAAAATTAATAGGATTTTGTGCATTGATGATATTTCTGGCATAAAAATCAATTGAGGTAATACCTTTTTCAATCAGACCGATTGCCGCTGCTCTTGAAGCTCCGCCTGTACCTAAAATACAGGCATTTTTATTTTTTAAATCAATATCTTTTGGAATTGCAGCTTTAAATCCGTAAATATCTGTATTGTATCCGTGTAATTCTTTTTTCTCTCCGACAATTTTAACTGTATTTATACAACCTGCAATATCTGCGTAATGGTCAATTTCATTAACAAAAAATGATACAGGAACTTTTAGAGGGATGGTAACATTAAATCCGTTATATCCGTTATATCTCAAGAATTTTAGTCTATCCACCATATCTTCTGCAGTAGTTTCTAAGACATCATAATCTGCATCTAAGCCGATACTTTCAAAACCGGCTCTTTGAATAATGGGTGAGATAGAATGACCTAAAGGATAACCAATAATACCAAGTTTATATTTAACCATATTGCGCCTCTCTTATAAATTAAGATTACCACAATTTATGTATTTATGTCCAGATATTTATACCTTTTCAAAACAATGTGTACTAATTTTAGACGGACTAAACGATGATACATCTTTATATTGCGCAAGTAATTTTTTGTCTTTTAAAGCCACATCATATTCATCTTCTACAGGTTTGAAACCTGATTTTAACAACTGTTTTGCAGCATTTGTGCGGACATCAAATGTTCCAAGAATTACGATACTTTTGGGCTGAAGATGTTTTGACAACAGATTAACATTATTTATAATTCCTAATGGTGTCATATATTGCCATGTGTTTCTTAACAGTACAATACATGGTTCATCAGATAACTTTCCATTTTCTAAATCTTTGAATAAATCACCGTTTTCATAAATAATTTCTTTTTTCAAAATATCCTTACAATCGTGAATTTTTTGTCCGTAAGCATCTTTTCTTCTCGGAGTGAAAAAATCTTCTTTATTGATATTTTCAAACATATCAAGTCTTGCCATTTCATCATCTTCAAATCGGAGTCTGTATTCTTGTGCTTTTTTAATAATATGAGGATTATTATCTCTTGCAATTATCGGAGTATATTTTTTAACCATTTCAGATGACATTGAATTATGCAAGCCCAAATCTATTGTTGTTGACTCATAACCTGCCGAACATGCATAATCATATATTTTTACACCATCAGGAAATTTTTTCTTTATCATTTCAGGTAATTTTAAAAATAATTCCAAATCTCTGACTAAACAGGAATAATTATGGATATTACCTGATTTATAAATAAATCCGTCACCTGCCAATTCTTTCACCTGACCCAAATCATAATGAGCCTTAAAATTCGGGCGAGTTTGAGACTGATTGTAACTATTTACATTATTTGAATACGGTAATATTTTCATAAGAAACTTTCTATGGTTATATAAAGTTTCTAATAAAAAAAATTGTTAGTTATAATTCACAAAAAATCTAAATCTGATATTTATCCTTTTCGAATACAAAAATGTTAATCAATGAGAATATCATAATTACCACAAGTAATACAACCGCAAGAGCAGATGCATAGCCTAAATCAAGATTTTCAAAAGCACGTTCATAAATATAATAAACTATTGTTTTACTTGAATTGAGCGGTCCGCCTTTAGTCATAACATATATTTCAACAAAAACCTTCATTGCAGAAATTATACTAATAGTAGAAACAAGTGCTATTGTCGGAAGAATTTGAGGGATAGTAACCGTTAAATGTTTTGTCAAGAAATTTGCTCCATCAATATCACAAGCTTCATAAAGCTCCTGCGGAACACTCATCAAAGCCGCAAGATATATCATCATATAATATCCGACACCCTTCCAAATGGTAACTATAGCAACAGATAACATTGAAAACCTTGTATCAGTCAGCCAGCCTATCGGTTTTAAACCCAATGTTGTTACAAAATAGTTTAAAATTCCCTCTTGTGCATAAAGCCATTTGAATGCTATTGCCGCAACAACAATTGAAACAATAACAGGCAAATAAATTAATATCTTATATAACGTAATTCCTCTTATTTTTTGATTTATTAATACCGCTAAAAATAGCGGAAAAATTACCAAAAACGGAACTGCTAAAATTAAAAACAGAAAAGTATTTCCCATAACTTTATAGAAAAGCGGCGAATGCATTATATCAACATAATTTTGCACTCCGACAAAAGACGGAGAATAAATACTGTTTGAATAATCATAAAAACTTAAACCGATTGTCTGAAAAAACGGAATAAAGAAAAATACGGTCAATATCACCATTGCCGGCAAAATAAATAAATATGGAACGTATTTTTTATAGTATTTAAACATATTTTTATTATATACAAAAATTACTTCAGACGATTAACTTTATATTTAATAATCTTGTTGAGTATAACCTGAGGAAGTTTTGAAACAAAAGATGTCACAACAGAATCAAATCCGACACAATATGACGGTTTTGGATTTTTCATTTTGTCAATTTTAACAACTTTTTCTAAAACTTTATTTACACTCAAACCATTCTGTTCATTCATTTGTGCATTCTTTTTTAAATAGTTTGACTCATTTAAATAATCAACACTTTTTTCAATTATTTGTTCATTTTCTTTTATGGATTTTGACCAAAGCGGTGTTGCAATTACCCCCGGTTTGACGGAAACAACTTTAATATTTTTTTTATTTTCTAACATAAACGAATTAAACAAAATATCTAACGCACGTTTTGAAGAACAATAAGGGGAAATAAACGGAAAAATTCCATAACTTGCCATAGAACTGATATTTATAATCTTTCCATTATTCAGAACTGGAATTAAACCTTGTGACAATTCAACAGCC
>OMPX01000005.1 GCA_900313115.1 uncultured bacterium | reverse complement strand
TAATTTATATGTTGCTTCTTTTGTTTCTGCATTTGTTGCACTGACTGATGTGACTTCTGAATCTTCTCCTACCTTGATTGTTACAGGGGTCTTGCTGTCTGAGACAAGGTTTACCGAAGATACGTTAAGTCCGCCATTGTTAACTTCATTAGTATCATTGGCACTTATTTTATCTGATGAACCGTTTTTTAAGTCCATATCTATTGCAACATTTGAGTTATCAACAACAAGTGATTTAAGGTTAAGTTTACCGATTGAGCCGTTTGCAATATTCAAAAGCGATGAAGAACCAAGCACAAGTTTTGCACCCAACAAGCTGTTTTCAGACTGAACATTCAAAGTGCCTGAAATAGGTTTTATCGTAATATCGCTGCCTTGTTCAATTGATGCTTGGTTAACAATATAAACATCACCTTTCGTATTTATAGTACCTTTACCGTCTATATTATCATTTACTGATATTTTTCTTTGGTCATCTGCAATAAGATTCAAAGTTGCACTGTTCAAATATATTGAATTAGAGTTTCCATTTGCTTTATTCCCGCTAAATTCAATATTTGAATTAACTGCCTGAATACTAACGGTTGAATCTTTATCGGCAAAAATTGCACCGCCGTTTTTGAGTGCGGTATTATTAATAAAATTAGTATCTATTATATTTACTGTTGAGTTTTTGCCTACATATAGAGCACCGCCATTTTCGGCTGTATTATTAACAAATTTTGAATTAACTATATTTAATAATCTTGATGATGTGTCAAAATATATTGCCCCGCCGTTAACTGATGAATTAGACTCGAACAAAGTATTCAAAATAATTGTTCTGCCTGTACTAAATATAGCACCCCCGTTTGCTTCTGCGGTATTTGATTCAAATTTCGCACCGTTAATATACACCAAATTAGTGTTATAAATTGCACCGCCTGTATTTGCAGAATTTTGTTTATATAAATTATATTGTTTATCCTCATCATAATCAGGGATGATGATATTTCCCGAATCATTTTCTTCATAAGAGCCGATATACAGATTCTTTTCATTAAATATTGCACCACCTTGTTGTGCAGTATTTGTACAGAATGCAGTAGTATTTATATTGGCATCACCTCTGTTATATAAAGCACCGCCCGATTTTTTTGCGGAATTACCTTTATATACAACGATTTTTTCTCCTTCATCTGATGTTTCTTTTACTTCGCCGCCAAAGACTGAACCGAGGATAGTAAGATAATTTACACTATAAACAGCACCGCCATAGTCAGCACTATTTTCCCCAAATGCAGTATTAGTAAGTTTCAATCCCTGAGGACTTTTTCCCGTAGAAATTTGAAGCGGGTTATTATAAATAGCACCGCCTTTATTATCTACCGATTTTGAATCAGCTTTATTTTCTGTAAAACTTGTATTTGACAGTTCAATATAACCTTCATTATGAATAGCACCACCGTTGCAAGTTACGGTATTATTAGTAAATTTTAAATCGTCCCCTTTAATTACACCGTATTGCATATTATATATTGCGCCACCATTATCGGCTTTATTTGAATTAAATACAATTGTTTTATAATCAACAGTCTGTTTTTCAGATTCTTCGCTTGAAGATGTTTCGGAATTGTTTGTTGTCTGTCCGTTATCTGTATCAGAGGTCGAATCTGTATTACTTTCTGAAGTTTGTTCAGAATCGTTTGTTGCCTGTCCGTTATCCGTATCAGAGGTCGAATCTGTATTACTTTCTGAAGTTTGTTCGGAATCGTTTGTTGTCTGATTATTATCTGTATCAGAAGTTGTATCTTTATCCGTTTCATCTGATGGTTTTGTTTCTTCTTCAGGTTTAATATTAAATTCAATATTTCCTGAATTTAGGATTGCACCTCCATTTGCGCTAACATAGTTATTTAAAAATTCAGTGCTGTTTATAGTCAGAACATCTTCTTTAGAGCCTATAAATAAAGCACCGCCGTACAATTCTGCGTGATTCCCGTCAAATTTTGAATTTTCTATCGTTGTTTTATTATTTGTAAAATAGATAGCACCACCATATAATTGAGCTACATTTTTACTGAAAGTTGCACCATCTATATTCGTTGTCGCATTATAAATTTTGCCTGATGTTGATTCAGATATTGAATTAGAAGAAAGAATTGCACCACCATAATATGCGGAATTTTCTTCAAATTTTGAGCCTGTTATGGTCAGGTTGGTTTTAGGTGTAGAACCGGATGAGGCAGGCTGGTTCAATATTGCACCGCCGATTGATGCAATATTTTTGGTAAAAGTATCATTCGTTGATTTAAATTCTCCGCCTGAATTATAAACTGCACCGCCATTATATGCCTGATTGTTTGAATAGGTGTTACCTGATGAGGTAATTGCCCAAGAGCCATATAATGAATATGCAATATTATAGATAGCACCACCGTAATATCTTGCAAGGTTACCGTCAAATTTAGAAGAAGATACTTCTAAAGTCCCTCCATTATTTATAATAGCTCCGCCATGGTTGTTAATAACTTTATTTGTATTTATAAATTCTGAGTTACTGATTTTGGCTTGATATGAGTTATAAATCGCACCTCCTACACTGCCTGCGTTACTGTTAAATTTAGTTTTATTTACTGTCAATACACCGGCATTATAGATAGCACCGCCTGAGTTTGAAATGTTGGCTTCAAATACGGTAGAGTCATCTATGGTCATGACACCTGAATTATAAATTGCGCCGCCTGCATCTGCTGAATTGTTTTTGAATGTCGATGAAAGAATATCCGTATAACTTGCATTAAATATTCCACCTGCAACATTAGCCTTATTTTTTTCAAAAGTAAGATTTTTCAACTTCATTGGAGTAGGTGTTTTAGGCTCATCTGATGTTGGAGTTTCGGACTCTCCGCCACTTGAAGGCTCATCTGATGAACTGTCAGATGTTGTGTCTCCATTAGTTTCACTTTCTAAATTGCCTGTTTCATCATTTGTTGTGGCATTATCGTTAGAATTGTTTTCAGATGATGTTTCAGTATTATCTGTTGAAGGTTTTTCTGTTGTTTGAGAATTATCTTCTGACGGTTTTGTTTCTTCTTTCGGGGCTTCGTAATTTGATATATAAATCGCACCACCCACAGTTGATGCAGTATTTGAAACAAATTTTGCATCTTCCATATTATAAAAACCGTTTTTGGCAACATAAATCGCACCGCCTTCGGATGCGTTATTTTTCTCAAAAAGAGTTTTACTGCCTGATAATGAAGAAGTTATACCTTCTCCCAAATAGATTGCACCACCTTGCGCAACATTAGTTTTATCGCCTTTAACGGTATTTGATTTGAATGTATTGTCAACAAGTTTTACGTTATTACTGTTTATATATAACGCTCCGCCTTTGTGCGAAGTATTAGAAGTGAAGGTGGTATTTTTTATGTTTAGAACAGAGCTTTCGTTTGCAAAAATCGCACCACCGAAGCCTTGAGGAGTTTTTGTTGTTGTAGTTTTTTTCTTTTTACTGTTAACTGTCGTTTTTGTTGTAACAATAGAATAAGCACTATTTTTATCAAAGGTTGAACTTTCAATATCAAGGGCGGAATTTGATTCTAATGCAATAGCACCGCCTACGTATCCTGACTGATTTGAGATAAAGTTTGTATTTTGAATTTTAACAGATTCTGTTACTTCAACAGGAACTATATCTTCGGAATTTTCTCTTATAATATTTCCTAAATAAATTGCTCCGCCTTTACCTGAAGGAGTTGTAGTTGTGGTAGTTGTAGAAGGTTCTTTGACTACATTTTTCCCTTCTACAATATTATAAATAGCTTCAGTCGTTATTGTTTCAGTTGTAGTTTTGTAAGCTTTATTTGAACTAAATTCAGCATTTTTAATCGTTCCTGTTGAAGTATTGGCAAGATATATTGCTCCGCCATTTTCAGTTACGGTATTTTTACTGAATTTAATTTGAGCAGTTTGTTTTTTTTCTTTTTTATTTTTTATAACGGTATATTCTTTATCATCAATATTTATATTTCCTTCAGAATAAATAGCTCCGCCATAAGAAGATGAATTTGAGGCAAAATTTGAACCTTCAATTTTTAAAATACCTGTTGAGTCATTATAAATCACTCCGCCAATTACTGCTTTGTTGTTAGTGAAAGAATCTCTTTGAGAGTTTAGTGTTCCTGTATTATAAATCGCACCCAATACAGAATCCTGATAAATTATTTTTGATGTTAAAAGATTGCTGATACCTGAATTATATAGAGATGAACCGTATTTAGCCTGATTTGTATATTTATATTTTTTACTTTTATTTCCGAAAGTTACACTGTTCAGATTTAGAGTGCCTTTGTTATAAATCGCACCACCGTTTGTCAAAAGATTTTCGCCATCAGTTGTTTTGTAAGCATTATTGAGAATAAAAACTGAAGAATTGAAGGTTGCAGTTCCGTTTTCGCCAACAAAGACCGCTCCGCCGTTTTCAGCATAATTACCGCTAAAGGTTGATTTAGTATCGGTTAAATTTCCGCCTGAAACAAATAGTGCGCCTCCTGATTTTGAATAGTTATTTTTGAAGGTTGAAGACAAGAACTCTGCTGAACCGTTACTGTTAAAAATAGCACCACCTTTATCAGCAGAATAGTTACCGATAAAAGTTGATTTATTTACAGAAAGTGTCCCTTTGTTAAAAATTGCACCACCAAGAGCCTCTGCATCGTTCTCAGTATCTGAATTTTTTGCATAAGCGCCGTTGAATTTTGAAGATTTAATATTTTTTATGTTACCTGTTGAATCGTTATAGATAGCACCGCCTTCGAGAGCAGTTGTTTCATTAAAAACGGAAGATGTTATTTCAGAAATTGTGCCTTCATTATAAATTGCACCACCCTGAAATGCTGATGAGCCCACATTATATTTTACAGGTTTCCATACATAAGGTTCATACGGTACAGGTCTGACGTACTGAGTCTGACTGTTAACAGTAATCTGAGTATTAGAATCAATTGCATAAATTGGTCTTATGTATTCATGTAAAAATATTGTTTTAGGCACTGAACCAAATGTTGATTTTGAGATTGAAAGAGTACCTTTGTTATATATATCTCCGCCTTTTTCGGCATAATTATTAGAAAATTTAGAGGAAATAATTTGAGTATTTAAACCTGCATTGTACAAAGCACCACCTTGTATTGCAGTGTTAGAAGCCTGTGTTCCGTATATACCAAAGACATCATTTTTCAAAATAACATTTCCTGATTCAACAAAAACCGCACCACCTTGTCCATCTCCATCAACAGCTTTGTTCATGGTAAATTCAGTTTTTTGAATAAGTGTTTTATGACTTAAATTTTCAGTATCATCTTTCGTATAAATCGCACCGCCTCTTTGGGCTTTATTTCTGTAAAAATCAGAAGATTTTACCGTTAAATTACCCGTATTATAAATCCCGCCGCCATCTTTTGAAGCAAGATTATATTTAACAGTTGTACTTGTAATAGTTGCTTTACCGTCATTATATATACCGCCGCCGAGTTTTGCTTCATTCCCTAACGGATAAATCATCAGCCACTTAAAATCAAAATCACCGTTTGCAACTTCTTCCGCCCAATTAATGCTTCTGATATCTTTCCATTCGGGAATTAAATAATAATCAGTTATCCAGCTATCATCACCTAAATATTTACTTAAAGTATAAGTTAATTGCTCATCAGTTTTTTGTTCATAAGAAGTTGAGCTATTTGAATTAGAATCAGCAGAATAAGCAATTTTATCCATAATGTAATATATTGCTTCATTATGTTGTCCGCCAATGGTTGATTTTTGAATAACAAGTGTTCCGTTTTGACCGTTGTAAATAGCACCGCCATTTCCGTTTTTAGCTAAATTATAAGTAAAAACAGACCCTTTATTTACAGTCAGATTACCTGAGTCGTTGTATATTGCTCCGCCGTTTGTATTTGAAATATTTTTAGTAAAATCTGTATTTGACAGGGTAACTTTTCCGCCTTTGTTTGTTATTGCAGTTATAAAATTAGCAAAAGTTATATTTGATGTAGTGAATATCTGTGCTTTTTCTCTATTCTTTTTATCTAAATATGTACCGACAACAATTCCCTGCATTTGAAAATTGTCCGCATAAGTATTTGTTTCAGAATCAACAACTTTCATAACAAGACTTTGGCGGGGTTTAAAATATATTTCTTCATAACTTTTTGACGGTTTACCAATGATGGTAATGTTAGGAGATATTTGAATATTACCGTTTTCACTCCATTGGTCTAGTATTTGGCTTTCTCTTACAGTCCATTTATATTTTGAAGTCTTTTGCAAAACTTCTTCAAAAGTTGATGAATAATTTATAATATCTTCATCAGGGTTTGGGTATACCGTGTACCCTAATGATGGCAAGCCCAACAAACATACGGCAAATGCCAACATATATAAACAGCGTTTCATACCATCCTCAGTAATACTCTAAACTCAAGTCAGGTGCTACAATGCACCTACTTTTATTATAGTTCATATTTAATAATAATACAACTATAGTCAATACTTTTTATAATTATAGTTTTATCCAATTTATTTTATATTTTCCCAAATATTCATCACATTTTTTGAAATGTATTGGTGCAATTTGAGGGAAATCTCCTCCACGATTTACTGTTAGTGGTGATGGATGCGAACATTGTAATAACATAATTTGAGTGTCAGGAATTATAATATTTACCCCGATACCTCTATTATGGTTATATTTTTGAAAATCTTTGTCTTTTATGTTCTTAAACACAATATCGTGTGCATCGTTTCCCCACAACATCATTACAATTGGTCTGTCTTTTATTGCGATTATTTTATTGATTATAAGCTTAATAAACGGTTTCCAAACCTTCATGTGCTGTCGTTGAACTTTATTTTGTAAACTGATTTCACCGTCTATTTTCTGAAAAGTAAGACCGGTATTCAAAAGTAAGACACCTTGTTTTACCCAGCTTGTTAAATTGTTGTGTGCCTGTTCAAAAAGATTTGAATTATAAGCCTTATCAATTGCTTTAAAAATATTTTTAAGTGACTCGGGAGTTTTTGTATTATCACTTGAGAATGCAAGACCATGAGCATCTTTTGGGTTTGGATAAGGATCTTTGCCTAAGATAAATACTCTTATTTTATCTATAGAGACTTCTTTTAAAGCTCTAAATATATTTTCTTTTTGGGGGCTTGTGCAGTTTGATATTGCAGTTTGCATTTCTTTGTTATTTGCAAACATTTCTCCTTCTTCTTGTGTTAACCAACCGTTTTTTATAAGAGTTTCAAAATCTTTATTCATAAGTTGATTATATTTAAAATTAAATTCCCGTTCAAGTGGCAATTAATTTTCAAAAGATGTTTTAATAATAATATGACGTGTGCAGTTAGTGGTTTTTATAGTGCAAATATAAACAATAGCCCAAACATCAGTTTTATGGGCTCAAAACCTGCAATGACTTTGAAAAAAGTTAGTGAAACACTATGCACGGATTTTTTTGAAAAACAGATTTCTCCGTTTGAAAACCCTGTAATATATGAGTTTTTAGGTAAAGATTCAAAGAAATTAGATGAAATTTTAGACAAAATATACAGACGAAAACTGCCGCAGATTGAAAAAAAATTAGAAGATAGCAATATTGCATCAAAACATCGTGTATTGCTTGCAGATCCTGAGGTGGTGGCGCACCTTGATGAATTATCCCAATTTGTCGCCGAAAAGAAAATTGATACAACTAAGATTGAGCCGTTTGATTTACGTAAACAATTTTCTGATTATTTAGGAACAGAAACAGTATACAGAGGGCTTAAAGCTAATGATAGCGAAGGGCTGATTTCTACCCTAAAAAAAGAAGGTATAAAACCAAAATCTGTTTCAGATAAAGAAAGTTTTATAGATTCAATAAAATATTACCTGTCAGCCGCAGGAGAGCCTGTGCTGAATGTATTTTCAAGACTTGAAGATGTAATAAGAGGCAGAAAAAGCACTGAATTTATGTCGGTAAGTTCTTTGTATGACGTATCGGCATCGGTTGCAAAAGGGGGAACGAATAATGCCAAAACTCCTGTTGTTGTGGCTGAATTAAAAGTTCCAAAATTATCTGTTATAAAACAAAAAGGGAATTTTGCACCACGAAGAACAACCGTAGATCAGGATGTTTTAATCATAGGTGATAAAAAATATGATTACGCAACACAAGGCGAAAAAATAGAAGCCTTTATTCCTTATCATATTCCGACAAAAGATGCGAAATTTATTGTTGATACAACTACTCCCGATTACAGATGGGGTTAGTCAATCAGGGTAAATCGGAGAGTACCTTTATCGTCAACAACTTCGTTCCACATTTTATACGGACGCACCCAATTGTCACCTGTTTTTAAAGGTTGATAGATTATCATATCTTCTAAGGTTTCCGAATGTTTTGCAAAACCTATAATTTTATATAAATTACCTTTAAAATGTCTATATGTTTTACCAATTTCTATTTGCTGCATAATACCTCCTTAATTAAATTATAAATGTTTATAAATAAAAAGTAAAAAATTGAAGCTTTCGCACAGCGAAAATACCTCACCCATATTCGTAATCAACTTGTTACAACGAATATTGTCTTTACTAAATTACCACTATTGTCCGAGATAATTTTCATAAAAAAATACATAGCGAGCAATAATCTTGCTTTTGCTCTAAAATAAGGTTGTCGAGACTCGAAATTTAAGAACAGATACTGCTATTGTACATAATAAATATTAGGGGTAAATATCGAAACGATATAAATATAAAGATAACAAAATAAAACGCGTGTTTAACGATAGTTATAGTCGCCGAGTGTGTTTGAGCGGTAGCGAGTTCGCG
>OMPX01000191.1 GCA_900313115.1 uncultured bacterium | reverse complement strand
TAGCATCACATCAAGAACGAAGTTCTTGTTGATGCGCGGTCAAAAAAAAACTAAATACGGGCGATTGGCGCAGTTGGTAGCGCATCACATCGACATTGTGGGGGTCACGTGTTCGAGTCACGTATCGCCCAATGAGAGAGGGGGAAACCCCTCTTTTATTATGCGTGACGAGAACAAGCAATACAAAGTATTGCTCAAGTTCGAGAGGATTTTCGGTAGTGCGACGTCACGAAGTGACAAGCACGTAACGTGGAGCAGAACCACGCTTCTGCGACCAGCCGAATAATCCGATACAGTCACGTATCGCCCACCATAAAAACAGGATAATTTCTTATCCTGTTTTTTATTATATGTTGTGCGGTTTTTCAAGAGTTTGAAAATATTTAAAAATTATCCTCTACAGATTGAACATTTTGAAAATCTTTTAGACCAAAGAAATCTAAATAAAATTCTTTTGCAGAGTTTACATTAAAAACTTTATTAGCCCAAGTATCAATTATAACAGCATTATCTCCCCAAGTAGACGGATCTGATATATCTGCATTTTCATCTAATCCTACTACATTAAACTCGTGTTCTGCAAATGGTTCTATAGATTGAAGCATTACTTTTTTATTCGGAATATGTTGTCTATTTAATTTTTGTTGAACTAATGTTGCTCTGTCTCCGCAATTTGCAACATTTAAATTTTTGATATTTTTTTCCAATAAAAGATTTTGACTAGGGCTTCCAGTAGTTGTTTGAGTTCTTATATATAATTCTTCTGCCCTTTTATCAACTTCTTCTAATTGTAATTCTAACTTTTGTATTTCTTGTTCAGAAGCACCTTGTCTTTTTAAGTATTGTATTTGAACATATAAATATGTTGAAGATTCAATATTAGAAAATTCTTCATTAAATTCATTTAGCGTATTAATGCCAATACTGGTATTTTTTGCTTGTTCACTTGGTTTATATATATCAGATATTGGGAACAGCGCATCATCACCAACCATTTTTATGAATGACGGCATAGCAGATGGTATACCAAGACTTGACGATGTTGATTTTACTTCATCGGATTTAAAAAAAGATATTCCAAATGTGGTCATATAGCATCCTCTAATATATAAAGTTTTCTGCTACTATCGGATTTCAACAACCAGACACTTTGTAATAATTATTAATACAACTTCTTTTGCATATTTTAAATAAAATAAAAAATTCAAAGATTGTAACTCAACACCCAATAAAAAATGATGGTATTGAATCAGCTAATATAATGAAAAATTTTAAAATTTAACTGTTGGCTTTATTGCTATCAATATGTCTCTCTATGCATGGCTTTTCATACTTTGAAAAGTAGAATTTGATGCGGATTTAAGTTTTGTATAATCCACTTTTTGTTGTACCTGAGCCTTTGCAGCATTTGTATTAGCCGCACCACCATTATTTGCAAGAGTAGCTTCGTATGCTGCACGTTGCTCTGCAAGTTTCTTTTGTCTTTTTGCAGTCATTCCGTAAACAAATTTAGGAAGAACTATACCTAGGAATGCAGGAACAAAGAAGAATGTTGCGGCAGCTGATACGAATGAGTTCAAAGAACGAGCTCGTTTAAGTACAGCATTTGCACCACCTGCTTTTTTAGGTTTTAACGATTCTATTAAATCTTGTGCAAATTCTTTGCTTTGAGATAGCTTATCCATAATTGTTTTATTTGATGCTGTTCTATCTGAATTACTTGCCAATTCTTTTATATTCAAGCCGTGTTTTTCAAAAACTGCAGCTGTTTTCTTTTCTGTTTTCAAAACTTTAGCAACATTACCGCCATTTTCATCAATGAATTTAGACATATTACCAAGTTTTTCAGGAGAGTTAACATCGCCATAAATTTGGTCTAAGTCACTAATTGAATAATATCCGAATGAACTGAACGGATTCATATAATCAAGGGCTTTTTTAAGAGTTGATTTCGGTTGTGCTGATTGATTTCTTAACACAAATCCTGAAGGCTTTTCATACAATCCGATAATAGCTTTTGACAACATTGGAACACCAAATGTTACAGCACCTGTTGAAACAATATCTCTTGTCAAAGCTTCTGGAATTTCTGAATAATCTTTTTTGTGAGTGATTGGATCTTCAGGGGCACGTTTTGCTGCTGTTAAACAACGAGGTGTCATCAATCCGCCAACAGCTAATGATGTCATCAGAGCAGGAGTGAATTGATTACCGTTAAACTCGAAGTTTCTTGCTAATTTATCCCATTTCCCTGTGAATGAAATTTGTCCGTCTTTATTTTGATTTTTTTCTGTATTACTTGGTTTTACGTTATTTGATACCGGTGATTTGACAGCTGCACTATCAGCTTGATTTTCTAATGCTCCCGGAGGAACAGGATTAACAAGTTTATATAATGCAGGAACAATAGATAAAGAACCGATTGTTGACGCTGCTGCAGCCGCATTAACTATACCTCTTTTTACAAGTGCGGTATTTTTAACAGCCTCCGTATTTGCTCCAGCATTTGTCATTTGTTCAACGGTATCACCTTTTAATGATTTCATTGCATCACTTGCGTATGCTCTTATGCCGTTTACTGTTTTTTCTGTTGAGAATACCTCTCCTTCAAATTTAACTTTATTTACCATTGTGAAATCTGAAGAATGCGTTTTGTGAAAATCATTGAATGCAGAAAGTAATCGTTTATTTTCTCTCGCTTGAGCTTTTTTATAAAGTTTTTTCATTCTGCCTGAAGATTGAGCTATTTTTTCATCATATCTATCAAGCATTTCTAATGATTTAGCAGCTTTTGAAACAAAAGTTTCTGCAACAGAATCCAACTCAGGTTTTGTTGTTGATTGTACGATGTTATTTAAACAATTTTTATAAAAATCTTGCTTTAGAGCATTTTTACTTGTTTCTTTGCTTGCTTTTCCAAAAGTTTCAGTGAACTTGTTACCTAAGCGATTTATCATGCTTGAATTTGTAAAAGTTGATTTACCAACAAATTTCTTACCTGCAAGCAATACAAGCATTGGAGTAAACATCATGAATGGTCCTGACAGACCTTCTCTGATACCAACTTCCAAACCTTCTTTAAAGTTTAATTCTTTAAAATGTAAACATTTTGCTTTATCTTCTTCGCTAGGTTTTCTAAATGTTAATCTTGCTTTAATAACATTCCATGTTGAATGAACACGGTCTTTATCAATACCTCTTATAAGCCCTTCTTCTGTTCTTGGTGCGGTCATGCCTGCAGTATCTTGAATCATGAAGGATGTTGCAAATCCACCTTTTTCAATCATGTTCATCGCTGCGCCCGGAATATCAAGAAGTCCTTTAAAATTCGGAGCTGACTGATTATTACGCTTATCAGCCTTTGTATATGTATTATTATTTGTCAAACTTACATTATTAATATTCAAATTGAAACCTTCCGTTTAATATAAAATATGCATAACCATACAACCGTACATATTAAAAAAGTGTAAAAATTACCAAAAATTGCTATTTTGTAACAAAAACACTTATTATCTTTACAAAATTATATCTGTTGATATACACACCCCTTATATTGTCTGATTGATTGCGCTTAGCTGATTATAAACTATTTTTTTGCGTTTGACAAGTGTACTCTTTACAATTATTCATATTTTTTGATTATTGTGTTTATTAGCAGGGGAAGAACTAATTTTTTAATTTTTTAACTATTTGTTTTAAATACAGTTCCTCATCTTCCGAAATAACGCTAAAAACTTTTTCCATGAATTTTTTCACTTTGTCTATATTTTCTTTAATTAACCTTTTTCCATTATCTGTTATAACTAAATAATTTACCAAACGGTTATTTTTCTTTCCTGCAACTCTTGTTATCAATTCCTTTTGTTCAAGAATTTCCACAATGCGTTTTATATTTGATTTATCTTTCCCTAATAGATCCGCAACATCTTGCTGACAAATACTATTTCCGCTGTCTATGGTATCTAAAACAAGGAATTGTTCTGCAGTTATACCTAAGTTTAATGAATTTATATACTGATTCATGTCAGATTTCATGCCCCTAATAACCTGCTCAATAGAGAACATTAACAAATCTACATAATGATTTACTTTAATTCTGTTGCCCATACTCTACATGTTACCACTAATAAAAAAATAATATAAAATGACTTTACTTATTTTTCTTTGTGTGTTAATATAACAATCAGTTGATATTACAACCGACAAAAATGAAACCTTAATAAATAAAGACAATAAAACACATGTAGGGCGCCAAAAACTAATCACAATCTAAATTGGCGCTTTTATTTTTTTATGAAAAAACATCAGTTGCTCGCTCTAAAATGTCAAGGCAATAAGAAATGGCAATTCCATAGTTAGTAATAGGAATATTATTTTTGTTGGCTATTAAAATTCTGGACAGAACCTCTTTTCTGTTTGTCATGCATGCTCCACAATGAATTATTAATTTATATTCCGAAATATCAGGGAAGTCATGTCCTGTTTTATATTCAAAATTTGGTCTATAACCTAACTTTTTTTCTATCAGTTTAGGGATTTTAACCCTTGCTATATCATCATCTATAGCGTGATGGGTACAACTCTCAAGTATAAGAACTTTATCATTTTGTTTTAAATCAGATATTGCATACGCCCCTTTTTTAAATGTATTCAAATCTCCTTTTAGTCTTGCAAAAAGAATGGAAAATGATGTTAATGGAATATTATCCGGTAAGATTTCATTAACTTCCTTAAATGCTTGAGAATCCGTTACAACAAGCTTTGGAGTACAATTCAGTGACTCAAGTGTTTTTTGCAGATTATCTACCTGAGTAACAACAGCAATACATTTATTGTCCAAAATATCTCTTATTGTTTGCACTTGAGGAAGAATAAGGCGTCCTTTTGGTGCTTCTTTATCAATAGGAGTAACTAATACAACTATATCAGTCGGATTTATAATATCACCTAATATTGATTGTGTTGAGACAAAATCTTCAGGAACTAATTTTACTAAGGCTGATACAAAAACATCGACAAGATTGCTATCTTTCGCAGCTGATATTTGAATAATATGTTTTGTATAATTTTGTATTTCAGATAATTTTTGTTCTGAAACAGTGTTTAAATCAGATTTGTTTACAACAACCATAAACGGAATATCAAGCTCATTGAATTTTATAATAAGATTTTTATCATAATCAGTCAGTCCGTCAGGTGTGATGATTAAAATCGCAACATCAGTTCTGTTTAACACATTTAATGTTTTTTTAATTCTTTTTTCTGACAAAATCGTATCATCGTCAATACCCGCGGTATCAAGAAAAACAACCGGACCTATAGGAAAAAGTTCTGCAGATTTTTCAACAACATCAGTTGTTGTACCTTTTATATCAGAAACAATGGAAACACTTTGACCTGTAATTTTGTTTAGAAAAGAAGATTTTCCTACATTAGTTTTACCAAATATTGAAATGTGAAGCCTTAGTGATTTTAAAGATTTCATAAAATATCCCATAAAATTCAGATACCAAAAAAGAGCCTTTCGGCTCTAATAATGGTGGAGGTTAGGAGATTCGAACTCCTGACCCCCTGCGTGCAAAGCAGGTGCTCTACCAGCTGAGCTAAACCCCCACAGTGTCATATTAAATTTTCATTTGGCTCAGCTGGTAGAGCATGCTTATCTCTATCACGAAACCTTTGGTTTCTGGGCATCTGAGCTAAACCCCCATCGGTTTATGTAATTATTATAAAATGCTGATTTTTTTTTGTAAAGGGGTATTTTTTATAAATGCATTTTTTCAAACACTAACAAATGGTAAATTGTATTTTATATAGCCAATTCTATCTAATTAGCCACAAATTATTGATAATTATTTAACGGCTAAAATTTCTTGCAATAAAATTTTTGTATCACGGTAACATTATATATATTTCTAATATTTTTTGTCTTTATCAAAAATGTTGTTATAATATTATAAGAAGATAAATGGGAGTAGCTATGAAAAAATTATTATTGTTAGTGTTGTGTTTTGGTTTATTAAATGTGCCTGCTTTTGCAAAAAAGGTATATCCTGTGGCACCAAATATTAAATTACCGGCTAAATACACTCAAGAATACATACTAAACTTACACGAGGAATACAAAAAAGTTACAAACCAAGAATTAATAATGATTGCTTTAGATATGCTGAAAGGTACAGATGGCGATTTTTCAAGAAAAGCTATTTTAGGGTACAACTTATCGGGTTATCCTATAAAAATTGAATTTAAAAAACTTGCAGATTTGAATAAAGATTACGCAAACTTTGATGCAGTAGGCTGGAAAAAGAAGAAAAAATTGTTTATATATATCAATCCAAAACACGAAACCGCACCACCTGCAGCAATCGCAGCTTTACTATCACACGAAGCACTGCATCAGGATGAATATAATTCATTGAGTGAAGAAACTTACGCTTGGACAATGGAAGCTGTTGTTTGGACTGATTTAGTTGAAATTTATCCTGAGTGCAACGTAGAAAGTAACGCACTGGTTAAACGTGAAAATACTCTTAAAAAACTGTTTGAAAAAGGAAATCACACTCCTAAATACATAAAAAAATCAGTATATCAAAACAAAGGGTATCAAGGACTTCCTCTAACCTCTCCGGGGTTCAAAGAAATGCATTAAATTACATATTTGATGATTTAACTTTCCCTGAACTAATTAATTTATCTCTTAACTTATGAGTTTTCGGATATATTTCTTTATAAGCAGATTCAAATTGTTCTTTTGCATTGCGAAAAGCTTTATTTAATCTAATTTTTGCATTTGAATAATACATTTTAAAAAATGGAACAACCGGTATAAATTCATCATCCATTATACCTTTAAGTGCTTCTTTTTTTGCTTGTTGTTTTCCTGCTTGTATTAACAGTTTTGTCTGCGCAGGATTTTCAACGCCTTCTTTATATAACTTCGTAAAATTATGCACTGCTCCGCTCATACGACCTTGTGACAAGGCTTTATAGCCTGACCTTGCATTATTATATATTATTTTAGTGTCCATATTTGATATCTCCGTACAATATCCATAATACTCCTCACAAAAATAATTTGCCAGATTTTTTAAATTATTTATTTTTGTAAAAAAACACTTATAAATATCAATTTTTTTCTTAAAAAATTGTTTTAAACTATGGAAGGCTGTGTGCATGAATATTACTTCATTAAAAAGTATCAACAATAGTTCTTTAACGACATTTAAAGGAAAAAAAGAAACTTGTTCTGAACCTGTGAATAATAAAGGCAGAAATGCTTTAATTGGCACACTTATGGCATTGGCATCAATGATGCCGATTAGCTCAAATGCTGAGAATTATAATTCAGAATTTCAATCAAATGATACAGAACTTGTATCTACTGATAATAAAAAAGAAAAATCTATAATTGAAAAAACGGCTGAAGAATTAAATTATACATCAACTGCCAACAAAAAAGTTTATTATGATTCAAAAAAACAAGTCTACTATATGTGGAATGACAAAAAACAAAAGTTTGAAAAAGCTAAAAAAGTATCTAAAGTTTATCCGTCAGGCTATCTTAAAACAAAAGACGGAGAATACCTGAGACCTGACGGTAATGCCTTTGTATTTAGAAGAGATTCTTGGAATTTAACCTGTAATCTGTGGAATAAAAGTGTTGATTTTGCAGTAGCTGAAGCTAAAGGATACAAAGCCACAGATTTGGCTGAAAATCTAAGTTACAACGGTGTTAAAAATAAAGGTGAATTGAAACTGTTTTATAACCCTGAAAATAAAAAATATTACACTTGGTCTTATAATAATCAAGATTTAGTTGAATCCCCTGTCACAGATGTTACCGGCATGTATTATACGAAAGATAACAAACATTATAAAGTAGAAATTAATGATAGAAATGCCAATACAAAAGAAGTTTCTGAAGAAGAATATCAAGCATCAAAACAAAAATATCGTTCAATTGGGAAAAAAGGTGTTTATAGGAGGCAGGACTACAAGGATTATTATTACTATCAATGGATAGAGTCTGAAAAAACATTTAAACCTTTTGGCGACAATTATGATAAAAAACAAATGCTTGTCCAAAAAGCTGATGGTAAAATAGGTGATTTCAGACAAGGAGAAATAGGTGATTGTTGGCTGCTTGGTTTCATTAACGGGATGAATCATCATCCTGATGAAGTAATGCGTGAAAAATTCAGGGCAGAATTTAAGAAAAGTTATCACGTTGATGAGAACGGAAATGAAACCGTTATCCTAAGAGGTCCAAATAGAAAATATACTTATTCAAAAGAAGATATAGACAGTGTCTTAAATATGTCTCATTACCATTATTCTATCGGAGATAGAGATGTTGTAGCTATTGAAATGGCTGTTGAAGAATACAAAAGAGAAATGAGAGATAAAGGTTTTTCTCCACGAGTTGCAACAAATATATATAACATGCAGCGACGTCCATACCAATTTGATGATAATTTTGTATTAGACGGCGGTCAGTCGTATGATGCAATCCATCTGGTAACAGGTAAAGAATCACATTATATATCAGATAGCTATCAAGATGGATGTGTTATACATGATAATGTATTTGAAATAGGGAAGTTGGATGAAAACCTTCTTAAAAAATACTTAAATAATTATTTAGTATTAGTCAGCTACAAAGATAAACCAAACGATGATACAGGGCACGTTGTTGTTTTAACAAATATTGATGATAAAAATGTTTATGTCATAGATAGTAATATTGATGATGAAAATCCTGACAAGAGTGTCCACCCTATAGCAAAAAACAAGGATGATTTCATGAAAAAAATCATATCCGTCACATATACTGACTTTTCAAAACAAATTAGTCCTGAAAAGGCTAAACAAGTAAGAAAAAAATATGTAATTTCACCGGATGCAAAAAAAGTTTTACCGCCTGATTTTAATATATAAAAAAAGACTTGATATGATATCAAGCCTTTTTTATTATCAATTATATTTTAATTATTCTTCAGTTGCTGTTTCTTCTACTTCTTCTTCAATTGATTCTTTAACTATTTCAGAAGCTGTAACTGTAATATTTAATTCAGTCTTAACTTTTGAAGTTAACTTGATTAACATTACATAATCACCGATTTTGTTAATTGGATGATTTAATGAAACAGTTTTCTTATCGATTTCAATATTATGTTTATCTTTGATTTCTTCGCAAAGTTTCTTTGTTGTGATTGTACCGAACAATTTACCGCTTTCGCCTGCTTTTGCTGACAATTCTAAAGTACCGATTTTTTCAATCAATTCAGCTTTAGCTAATGCTTCTTGGTGCAATTTTTCTTGTTTAACTCTGATTCTTGCCAAATTCTTTTCTCTGTTTTTCAAAGCACCTTCTGTTGCAACTTCTGCTAAATTCTTAGGTACTAAAAAGTTTCTTGCATAACCATCTTTAACAGTAATAACATCACCTGTTTCACCAAGGTTTTGTACGTCTTTCTTTAATATAACTTGCATTTTATATTCTCCTTTTGCTATTTATACTTTCCGTGTCTACAATACTAACCTAAAAACAATTTGTTGTCGAGTATTTGTAAAGTTTATTTACCCCTATAGTTTTTGGGTTATTAGTGCATATACATCATTAAATATAACTATCACCATCAAAGCTATCAGTAATAAGAAACTGATATTAGCGATTTTTTCTATAATTTTATCTGAAACCCGTTTTCCTCTGATTTTTTCAATAATCAAGAATAGAACGTGTCCCCCGTCAAGAGCCGGTATAGGTAAAAAGTTTACTATAGCTAAATCCATTGATATTATTGCAGTAAGCAATAAACCGTAAAATAGACCGTTATGAGCAATAATATCTCCGCCAACTTTTGTAATTGCTACTATCCCATGCAATTCGCCTAACGGAACTTCGCCAAAAAATACCTGTTTTAGACCAAGCAGCATCATATACGTGTTTTCACATAAATAACGTGTACTTCCCTTGACTGCTGCCCATAAAGACGTTGTGTGTTTTAGCTTTTCTTTAGATTCAAGTTGTATCCCGACAGAACCCGTTTTGGTAGGATAAATAGAAGAAAGACGAATATATTTGCCATCTCTCTCTACTACAAAATTTAATGGTCTTACATTATCTGACATAGCCTCTGCTATTTGATTTAACGTGTAATCACCCTTTGACACATAATAAGTATTTCTTTGCAAATCGCCTATTTCATCTCTGAGTTTAGCAATAGTGGAATTTATTTTATATTGATTGTCTTTGTATGGCTTTAATCCCAGTGCGACATTTTTCTCTAATTTCACCGGTTTTTCAGATAAAAATTTTGGCAATCTCACAACTACATCAGGAGGAATAACTTCATCCTTAATCAAACCGGGATTTAATCGTTTTAATCTTGCTAAATTGTTCTGCACATCTTGAGGATCAACGAGTGAATCCTGTCCTTTACTAAGTTGAACAACTGATAATATTATTCCGGCACTTGTCACTTTTGTGTCGTTTAATGTAACTAATCTGTCGCCTGAGCGTAAACCTGACTTCCAAACAGAAGCCTCTTTTGGTGCAACAATTTGGCTCACTTTAACGTCAAATTCGCCTGATGGTAAATAACTCCACACTAATGCGGAAAATAACACTATAAAAAATGCACAAACAACATTTGCAAATACACCTGCCGAAACAACAACCAATCTTTGCCAAACAGGCTTATTTAAAAATCTTTCTTCGGAATCCTCCGGTAAATCACAATCAGGATCATCCTCTGCAAATGAAACATAACCACCCAATAAAAGGGCATGCACCATTACAGTAATACCACCTATTTTTTTCTCCAATAATGTTGGTCCAAGTGGTAAACCAAAACCAAACTTATCTACCTTTATTCCAAAAGACAATGCTGCAATCAAATGTCCGAGTTCATGAACAATGATTAGCAAACTTAATAACAATAACATTATAATAATTGACATGTGATAATCCTCTTGTGCTACATAAGATTTTAGCATAAAAAAAGAAGAACAACACACAACATTCAAAATAAATAAAAGAAAGCATCACAAAGTAATGCTTTCTTTAAAATGTGTTCGTATAGTAAATTGTTTACTATAAACTATGCAGATTTCTTGTTAATAAATTTTTGCCCCCATTCAAGAGCTAGTTTACCGTATTTAGCAACAAAGTCAACACCTTTGTTTACATATTCGCCGCCTTTTTGAGCATATTCTAAAACTGCCTTAGCAGGTTTTTTAGCCCAAGAAATCCAACTTGCATCTTTGAAACCTTTTGTTAGATCTGCGATTTTTGCAGGATCAAAAGCACCTTTTTTAGCACCAATTGCTAAACCTGTTGCGATAACTGCTGCTGCTACAACCGCACCTAAAATCTTTTTGCCTAAACCACCTTTTTTCTTAGGTGCTTCAGGAGCTGCTGCAGGAGCTGCCTGTGGTCTTTGATGAACTTGCGGAGCATCCACGTTAGCTCTGTCATAAATTCCCATTCTTTGACCAAATGATACACCGTTTACCATACGAACCTCCAATATTTTTATTTACTACACACATATATATAAACGCATACTTATTTTTATTTTTGCCTAATTTAATCAAAAATAAAAGTTTTTGTTACAAAACTTAATCAAAAAGGCAATTTTTTACAGTATATATACTTTATATATACATAGGATATTAGAAATAGGAATACACATATGGCAGCTTATGATACAGGTGCTCAAGGTGCAGTTGATGCTTATGCAAGCACTGTTCAAAAACAAAAAGAATATGCAGCACAATTCGAACAAAATGTGCGTGAAGTTCTTGTGCCAAAAGATGAAGAAGCTGAAAAAACAGTTGAAAATTCCTACAGAGATTTAAAATATGCTACAGGTGTATTCGATGCGGCAAGCAGTGATAAATTAACTCTCCAACAACAAAAAGATGCTCTTATTGCAGAAAGAGACAGACGAATTGCCGCAATTGAAGCTCAAATAGAGAGTCTTGAAAGACAAAGTGATGGTAATAATCAAAATCAGATATTATTATTAAAGTCAAAAATACCTGTCATTAAGTCAGAATATATGGGCAGACTAGCTCAACTTGATTTTAGTCTTGGTATCGCAGGTAGAACTGCTCTAATAAAGCAAGCTACCTTAGCTGAAGCAAAAAGTATTTATCAAAATGACCGATTTAATAATATAGCAACCAGTAGCGATGTTATAAGCGGATTTTTACAATCAGCCCAAAATTGGCATGAAGTCGGAAGAATGATGCAGCATCAAGGATTTTTGCAAGCGCAAGCGGATGCAGGACAAAGAAGATTAGATCTTAACGGTTAATTATTCATCTTTCACTAGACCTGCCGCCTCAAGAGAACGAACAGACTTCATTAACAATAATAAAGGTATTGTTATAAATGATGCTACTGCAAAAATTCTGAATGTATCAATATATGCCCATAAAGTTGATTGTAGCTGCAATTGTTTATATAAAAGTCCTTGTGCTGCATGATGAGCTGTTGCGGGATCAATTAAATTTGGCATAAGGCTATGTGCATAAGCATTAACTCTGTCTATAAAAGCTTGATTTGTATCTCTTAAATAACCAACCATCATCATTTGGTGTTTTTGCGAAAATCTTGATATCAATGTCGTTACTAAAGATGTTCCGACTGCACCACCTATATTTTTCAGCATGTTTTGTACACCTGCTGCATTTGTTAATTGTGAATTTTTTAGTGTAATCATAGATAAATTGATAATAGGTACCATCGCAAAAGTTAACCCGACACCGAACAAATAATTTGGTAATGCAATATCAACTAATGCGATTTGAAGATTTAATTGCCCGAATAACAGACCTCCGCATCCGATTGCAAATAATCCGAACATTACCATAGCTCGCTCACTGACTTTATTTGCTAAAATTGCAGTTAGTATAATGCCTGTCAAACATCCTGCTCCACGAGGCATCATGGAAAGTCCGCTTAAAAACGAAGTATAGCCCAACAGTCTTTGAAGCATTGACGGTAATATAGCAGCAGATGCCAATAATACTGCCATCAATACTATTTGTATAACTGTACCAAAAAGGAAGTTTTTATCACGCATTATACTTAAATCAACAAGAGGATTTTCTTTATTTTTGACCTGAGAAACAAAAAATGCAATACAAGATATAACAGAAATTGCCGTCATCCAACAAATCCAAGTTGAACCGAACCAATCGGCGTCATTACCTTTATCCAACACAATTTGTAGAGTTACAATCCAAAAAACAAGAAACGTAAATCCTATCGTGTCTAATTTTATACCTTCAACTTTTTTACCAAGAGGTGATTCTTCTAACAACATTTGAGATACAAAGAAACACAAAATACCAAATGGCAGATTGATAAAATAAATAAACGGCCAAGACCAATTATCAGTAATCCAGCCGCCAACGGTTGGACCTAATATAGGTCCCATTACTATACCAAATCCAAATAATGCCATTGCTCGTCCTCTTTCTTCTTTCGGAAAACATTCCAGCATTATCGATTGTGAAAGAGGAAGTAATGCACCACCACCAATACCTTGCAAAAATCTCGAAATAATCATTTGACCCAGTGATTGAGATAACCCGCACATAACTGAAGCTATTGTAAACAGAGCAACACTGAATAAATAATAATTATTTCTTCCAAATTTTTTACACATAAAATCAACTGATGGAATAATCAAACCGCTTGCGATTAAGTAGCTCGTCAATACCCAGGTTGATTCGTTATGTGCAACAGAAAAAGTACCTGCCATATACGGCAAAGCCACGTTTGAAATGGTTTCATCCAATACAAACATAAACATTGCCAACATCAGTGGTACGGATATTAACCACGGATTTCTTTTAGGAACCCATACCTTTTCTGTAGTTATATTTTGCTCACTCATTTTACACCTCGTTTTAAACTATTATACTATAAACGATAATCAGAATGTAAAATGAATATTACTAATTATTCAGGTTCTTTTAGGATATTTTTCCAATGTTCCAAACGAGCATTTAAATCAGCGATTTCTGATGTAGCTTCGTATTCGGATTTTTCGTGTTTTGCAATTGCCATACCTGCTTTTGAATTTACTGCGATTGAAAGTAGTTCAGGCATGTTCATTACAGGTTCTTCACCCGTAACTATAGAATGATGATAAGTTGATTCATAGTCAGGATTAATCCTTAATCTCCAATTTTCATCGTTGTCCTGTCCGCCAACATTATATGTTTTATCAATACCAAAGAAGTCTGCAAAAGATACTTGTATGTTAGGCGTACCTCTTAACAATTCTGCATATTTTGCTTTTAGTCTCATTTCTTGGTTTTGTTCAATGTCTTGACAGAACTTAGCTGATTTTTTAGCTTGTTCTTCATTGTATGGAGGGACAAGATATCCTGCCAGATATAAAGGATTCCATCCGTCATTT